>JAAZAL010000134.1 GCA_012514355.1 Candidatus Dojkabacteria bacterium | reverse complement strand
TATATTTTAAATAAATATGAAAGGAAAACCCCCTCGAAATGAGGGGGTTAAGTTTCTAAATTACTTCTTAATAATTACTCTGTCTGCCATCCATTGTCCCATTCAGAACCACCACTTGCAAATGTTGGCCAAGCAGTAACATCTGCAGAGGTTATTGTCTTTTTTGTAACAACCCCACCCCAAATATCAGTCTCTCCGATTCCATTTCCATTACAGTACACCTCACCATCATCCTTATCATTATTTTCTACTGATGGTCCTCTTAAGGTAACACATACTAATACAGCCTGATTTCCACCATCACCTCCTACTTGATAAAAATAAGATGCCTTGGAACCTCCATCAAAAGCATTTAAGTCAATATATGGTACCAATGTCCCTGCAGTATCAGCATCACCCACTAATGTTGCAACTGTACATGAACCTCCTGGGCACAAAGTTGTATTCGTAGGATCTGGATACTCTCTCTGGTCTGTATAATATGCCTGAAGAGAGGTATATATCTGATCTACAGCATTCTTATGTGCTACATCATTTGCTCTATTGATAGCAAATCTACCAGCAGTGATACCTACTACCATAAGGATAATGATAATACCCATTACGATAAGCATCTCTACTAGTGTAAAACCTGAATATTTTCTATTCATTCGCTTATATAAAATAAAAAATTATTTAATTAATATATATATAACTTATACGATTAAATTCTTAATGTCAACTACCATACCCATAACCTCTGAAAGTTGGAACATAGGAGTATATACACCCAAAGCTATAAAAGCTACAGCAACACCCATAATTACAAGGAAAATAGGCTCTAGTAAAGAAGACATATTCTCAGTAGCTTGATCAACCTCCTCTTTGTAATATTGAGAAACTTTTGCTAATACTGTATCTAACTCACCCGTTTCCTCTCCAACTGCAATCATACTACTAACAATTAGAGGATAGTAATCACTTCTAGCTATTGGTAGGGCAAGTGAACCGCCTCTTTCAACCTCTTCCTTTGCTTGAAAGATTACCTCTTTAAACATATCGTTACTAAGGGACATTGCAGTTAGCTCTAGTGCTCTGATAATTGATAAACCACTACCAAGTAACAAACCAAGTAATCTTGTAAATTGAGCAAGTTGCATCTTAGAAATAATTACTCCCATAATTGGGATTTTTACAATAATCTTGTCCTTTGTTCTCTTCCCTTTAGGAGTATCAACCCACACCTTATACCCAATTAACAAACCAAGTAATACAATTACTATTGCCCACCAGTAGTTAATAAAGAAATCACTCATAGCTACCATTACTCTTGTAATAGTAGGTAATTCACCACCAAACTCGCCATATATATCACTCATTGCAGGAACCAATACAAGCATCATTAGTACCATAACACCAACAATAATGACTAAAAGAATAAGAGGGTAGGTGAGCGCACCTTTTAATTTACCTTGTAACTTTTTACTCTCCTCTAACTCAATAGCCAATTTATTCAAAATATCATCTAAATTACCACTAGACTCTCCAGCTTCAATTAAGTTAATTGTAACATCGTCAAACACCTCATCTGAATTTCTAAAAGACTCCGCAAGACTCTTACCTGCCTCAACAGAACTTTTTACTTGAGTAATAACTCTCTTAAACATTGGGTTGGAAATCTGTTGCTCCATTACCTGAAGCCCCCTTGTAAGGGGAAGACCCGCACCAACCATAGTTGCAAGCTGTCTCATAAAGACAACCTTGTCCTTCATTGGTACCCCACCAATATTAATCTGTCCTAATGACTCTATATCAAAAGTTGCTTGCTCTTTTACATTAACAACAACTAATCCCTTATCTTGTAGTATCTCAACTACTGCTTGTCCATCTCTAGCTTCAATCTTTCCTTTTACCTCTTTTCCCTGATTATTTCTTGCTGAATATGTAAAGTTTGGCATATTTATTAACTCTTAAGTAATCTTAATACTTCCTCAGG
>JAAZAL010000129.1 GCA_012514355.1 Candidatus Dojkabacteria bacterium | reverse complement strand
TGTTATTATAGTCCGTATATTAGTTATTTCTTTTGATAAATCGGGTAATACTCTCTATTCAATAATTTTGGTAGGAATTGCATTAAAAATATTGGTTGAAATATTTGTTAATATTGGTACTAATCTTGGATTAATTCCTGCTACAGGTATCCCTCTTCCCTTAGTTAGTGCTGGAGGTACGATTACTTTAGTAACGCTCTTTTCTTTAGGGGTAGTTCAAAGTATAATAAATAGAAGTCCTACTCAATTATCAAGTAAGAGTATAATTGACAATTATTGATTTATAACTTAAAATCCTTTGGTCATGAATAAAACAGAAAAAAAAGAAAAATTTGCAGTAATAAAGATTTCTGGTATACAGTTAAAAGTATATGAAGGAATTGAGTACGAGATAAACAAGCTTGAGGGTAAGAAGGGTGATAAGTTAGATATTACAGATGTTTTACTTGTTGTAGATGGAGATGATGTTAAGTTAGGTAATCCATTAGTTGAGGGTAGTAAGGTTACATTAGAGATTACTTCACAAAAGAAAGATAAAAAAGTAGATGTATTTAAATATAAAGCTAAATCTAGGTATAGAAGAAGTTTTGGGTATAGAGCATTAATTAGTAGAGTATTAGTAAAAAAGATAGTCTAATGCGATATTTTTTTGAGTGTGGTAGTTTCTTTGATTTCTCCCATGCAGAGCTTTCTGCGGTATTTGAATCTTTTGATATCTCAAAAGATAGTATCCATAAAATTAGTAATACAATTCTTTTAGTAGAGAACAATAGAATTAAACAATCTCAATTAGAAGAGATATTTAATAGATTAGGTGGTTTTATTAGATACGGTGAAATTATAGACGACCTAGATTCATTCTTAACTCCATATTTTGAAAGTAAAAAAGTTACCTACGGTATTTCAATCTTAGGAGAGTGTACTCTTAGTATAAAAGATATCCAAAGGTTAGCTAACGAAATTAAAAGAGGTTTTAGAGCTAGTAAGATAGGGGTTAGATTTATTCTGCCGAAACAAAGAGAGTTAAATGCAGCTCAGATATTTAATAATAAAATTTTAGAAAACGGTTTTGAACTATGTATTTTTCAAAATAATAATGAAAATATGTATGGTAAAACCTTAGGGATTCAAGACATATACTCTTTTGTTAAAAGAGATACACAAAGACCTGGAGTTGATTATGAAATGGGGGTTTTGCCTCAGAAACTTGCTAGAATTATGTGTAATTTATCAGCTCTTCGCGAGGGTATAATATGGGATCCTTTTTGTGGAAGTGGAACAATATTAATGGAAGCTGCTGTTTTAGGATTTGATATCTTAGGTACAGATATAGACTTAATGGCGCTAGATTCTCTTTCTAAAAATATTCAATGGTTATCAAAAGAAAACATAATTAAGGATACTAAATACAATGTATTTCAATTAGATATTAATAAGGTTGAAAGAAAAGTACTTAAGGATTTAAAAAGGACTCCAATTAATGCAATTGTATGTGAACCTTTCATGGGACCACCCCAAAAGAAGCTTTTAACCGAGTTTCAAGCAAAAGAATTGATCACTGATGTTACTAAGCTTTTTAATAGTTTTTTTGATGTTATAAATCAGATTGCTAAGAAAGGGTTTAAAATTGTTTTAATATTACCTTCATACAGAACAAAAAAAGGTTGGGTAGATATAAATATATCCCAATTTATAGATAAAAAATGGGAGGTCTTAAATAGAAAATATAGTAAAGGGGACTTGAAATGGAAGAGGATAAATAGTATTATTGCAAGGAATATTTTCATACTCGAAAAGAGGTAGTTAAATTAAGTAATATTGAGAAATGTCACATGTAGTAGGAGCAGGTAGTGTAACAATGAGAGGGCATGTTGCAGGAAAGAGACTTGGTGTTAAAAAATATGAGGGTGAGTTAGTTTCAGCTGGTAATATAATACTTAAGCAAAGAGGATCTGTATATCATCCTGGTAAAAATACATACTCTTCAAAAGATTACTCTATTCATGCTAAAACAGACGGTACTGTAAAATTTAGAAGAATGAGTGGATTTAAGAGAGGTCAATACTTCGTAGATGTGGTAGAATCTCTAAAGTAGAGATGAGTAAAGAACGATTTATCCAAATAGAGAGTAAGAATGCACTGTTAGAACTACTAAGAGAGGGTAGGGAATTTGAACGTATATACCTTGCAAGTAGTGCATATAGAGATGAGAAGACTAAAGAGATAGTACAGTTAGCTACTGATAAACATATTCCAATTCTAAGAGTTCCTAAAAAAACCTTAATGAGAAGGTTAAAGTCTTCCAAATATGAAAGTGTTGTAGGTATGATGCTTTCTGATAATCAATGGGATTTAGAGGATCTTTTAAAAAGTATTTATGCAGAGAAAAAGATGCCCTTCTTTATTGTCCTAGATGATGTTAAATATACACAAAATATTGCAGCTATAATGAGAACTGCTTTTGCTACAGGTGTTAATGGAATAATTACTCATCCTAGTGAAGTCAATTTAATTACTGATGAAACAATTAGAATCTCTATGGGAGCAGCTGAGAGAATTCCTTTAGTAGAAATGAATCTGTTTTCTGCAGTAAAACAGTTAAAGAAAGAGGGATTAAAAATATTTGGGGTACACATGGATGGAGATTCTTACTTTAATGTTGATTTGACTGGCCCCTGTGCCTTTATATTAGGTTCTGAAGATACAGGTATTTCAACAGGTATGCTTGAGCGAGTTGATCAGAAAGTATCAATACCAATGAGAGAGGGAATTGGTTCACTTAATGTTAGCGTTAGTGCTGGTGTATTAATGTATGACAAACTAAGACAAGAGGTTAGTTAAAACTCATCAAAGTTTTCTAATCCTAGTTTTCTAAGTAAATCCTCTAAGTCATTTTTACTTAAAAATCTAATTATTACCCTTCCTCCCTTACTAAGTCTTCTTACGCTAGTACTGTATCCGATTTTTTTAGTAAGCTCCTCTCCATATCGCAGTAGATCTGGATAATCTGTTTGTAATGTTTTGTATTTAGCACTTTTACCATAATTAATCTTTCGAACGAGGGATTCTGTTTGTCTTACACTTAACCCTCTTTTAATTACAATATCAGTAGCAGCTACTAAAGATTCTTCGTCCTTAATACCTAACAGTGCTCTAGCATGGCCCTCTGATATGGTTTCATTGAGTACAACCTCTTTAACAGGCTCAGGGAGCTTTAGAAGCCTCATTTTGTTAGATATTGTTACTCTATTAAGTCCTACTTTTGTAGCTATCTCATCTTGAGGTAATCCAAACTCATCTTGAAGTTGCGTAAAAGCAAATGCCTCTTCAATTG
>JAAZAL010000128.1 GCA_012514355.1 Candidatus Dojkabacteria bacterium | reverse complement strand
TTATTAGAAAAGAATACAACCTCCCTAACAGGAGGTTTTTTATTTATATAACTTATTTATTTATAACAATGGAATTAGAAAAAATATTAAAAGATTTAGTTGAGATACCCTCAGTTACCTCAGATATAGATAATTGTAAAAAGGCAATAGATTACATTAACAGGTTAGTTATCAAAGAGGGTCTTAAAACTAAAATATATGAGAACAAAAATGTTTACTCTCTTCTAATAGCAAAAGAGATTAAGAACAAATATGAAATTATTCTTAATGGCCACTTAGATGTGGTACCAGCTTCTTTAGAGCAGTTTAATTCTGTGACTAAGAAAGAAAACGGTAAAAGAATAATGTATGGGAGAGGAACAAGTGATATGAAGGGGCCTGATGTAAGTATATTACTTGCTTTCCTTGAGAGTATTAAGGAGGGAAACAATTTGGATATGGCCTTACTCTTTACTACAGATGAAGAAACAGGAGGATTTAATGGAATAAAATACTTAATAGAACAAGGCTTTTCTGCTGAAGTAGTATTTATCCCAGATGGAGGACAAAACTGGAGTATTTGTACTGCAGAAAAGGGGGTACTTCAGCTTCAATTTAATGCTACAGGTATTAGTGCTCACGGCTCAAGGGTATGGTTAGGAGATAATGCTGTAGAGAAATTAATAGAAGTATATAGAGATATTCAGAGAGAATTTATTAAAAAGTGGGGGAAACCTACCAAAGAAAATAACTGGATACCTACTATAAACTTAGGAGCTCTAAATGGAGGGAATGCTGCAAACAAGGTTCCAAATGAAGCAGAAATGTTAATAGATATTAGATATCCTTTACCTATTAAACAGGATGATATTGAAGAGATTATTAAAAAAAGTATTATAAAAGGTGTAACTTGCAAACCTATCTCAACTGGAGCTCCCCTTCAAACAGATATTAAAAGCAAATATTTTAAAAAATGGGTTACTCAAATAGACAATCCAGTTTTTGAAAAAGAGCCTGGTGCTTCTGATGGAAGATTCTTTTCAGAGAAAGGCATTAATGTAATTCTTACTAAACCGATATGTTCAAAACCCCACATCGATAATGAGTGGGTAGATATAGATGATTTAATAATCTTTAAAGACAAAGTAAAGCTTTGGTTAAAGGATCTATAACTTTACGGGGCATAGAAATATGCCCCTAACCTTTTTACACAGATATGAAGTCAGTTAAAATATTATTTAAAATTACTCTCCTACTCTTTTTATCCTGTTTCTAATCCTTTTTTCATACGTTTCTCTATACATAGAGTTCTCAGGTAGGTATGTAATTGTAAATGTCTTACCCTCTATTTCAATAACTTCTTGTAATACTTTAGCAGGAACTTTTGAGGTATCTAATTCTTCACATCTATTAACAATCTCACTTCCCCTGACTATTAAAGATTGGATTAAATTGGGGTCCTGCATGTTTAATCTATTTAAATCATAATTAGCTTCAAATTTTGAAGTGTTGGGAGTTAATTGAAATAATTTGTCTACTTGGTTTTCTTGTTGATATACAAATGCCCTATCTAAAGAGGCCACTGAGGATATGCCAGAATACTCTTCATAAGAAAAATTATATTTCTCACCACCAATTATGATTTCTGTTGAAGACATTAAATCAGATATATCTGTTTGATCATTACTTTCTGAAAACATATTTATTACTTACTAATATTATTTAATTTATTATATCAGTATATTTAATCTTCTATTTAAGGGAAAGATAGAAAATTATCCTACTCATACCTTAAAGCATTTAATGCAGAAATCTTTTTGGCTCTCTCTGCTGGGTACCAACCGGTTACAATCCCTACAAACACTGAAACTACCATTAATCCAAGAGCTAAAAAGAATGGAATATGTGTAACATCTAATGCTTGGCCCCCTTGAGCTATTGCAAGTACTGATATTAGTATACTTAGCAATTTCCCAACTCCAAAATCAGATACAACAGATTTTACTCCATTAGTAACACCAGAATTCCAATCCTGTAAAGTAGAAATCTCTAAAGTTTCAGCATTCACATCTAAAGAAAAAAGAGTGCAAAAAACAAACAGAGAAAGAAAAGTTTTAATTACAATATCGTTGTTTTTGAGCAGTTTTAAAAATACCATATAGTTCTGGTCAAAATATGTATTAGTTTAGAGTAGCATAAATGGATATAAAAATAAATATGTTTTAATTAGAAATACAAGGTTTCCTTATGGTAAATTATCTAAATCAAAACAGAGTAGTTTTCTATTACAAAATCTGATAATTGATATACAAAATCCTCATTCCAGCCATCGTTTAAAATTCCAATTGTAAAAATGTCTGCTACCTTAGATGCTTGTAAGCCATAGAAAGAATCTTCAAATACTAGACATTGAGAAGATGGTAATCCTAAATATTCTAAACCTTTTAAGAAACACTCTGGATCAGGTTTACCTCTTACTACATCATATCTATCAATTACCGTTTCAAAGTTTTCAAACAGATTAAAATGAGTAAGCATTTTTTTAACATGTTCTTTTCTAGAAGAGGTAACAATTATCTTCCTCTTTTCCTTTATATTAGTACTATTTAAGAAATCTTTGATACCTGGTAAGAGATATATCTCATCGTCTATTCTTTCTTCAATTAATCTCTTTTTATGAGTATAGAACTGGTTGTTAATTTCAACTCCAGAGAACTCTTTTATTCCTTTTGTTTGTAAATACTCCACTATTCCATTCTTTGATCCTCTCCCTGAGATATATTTCATAAAATCTTCTCTAGTGAAGTCAATAGAAAACATCTCTTTAAATACCAAAGCAAAAGAATCTACATTAAGTTTATCCAAGTTAACTAATGTCCCATCAAAATCAAAAAGAAGTGCACTAGAATCACTTACCAATTTTTTTACATCTTCAATTGAATATCTGTTATTCATAAATCTAATATATCAGAAATATTGAAATATCAAAAGGTGTTGAAAATACAGGGGTTTGTTGATATAATGGTGCTTTCTAACTTAACAAATACAAAAACATGGGAATCGAAAAATTTTTTCCTAAAGATAGTTTCTGTGGAGAAGTACTACATGGTGGATGCTCTACTGGTTATCCTATTAATGTAAATTCTGAAAAACGTGTTGATGGTACTATAAATGGTATAGCAAGATTAATTCAAAATCCAAATATGACTCAAGAAGATATAGATTACTGTTTAAAAGTTAACTCCAAAAGATTAGGAATAGACCAAGAGGATTTAATTGCAAAAGTACAAGATTGTATGGGTGGAAATTGTGAAGATGATGATTCGCAAGATTTAGATAAAGAATAATTAGGAAATATATTCAAATTGCATCGATTTTCTAACTTCTTTAATAGTTTCTTTTGCATTCTCTTTTGCAATCTTTCCACCATCTTGAACAATCTTAAAAATCTCTGAATCAGAAAGTTTAGATTTTTTCTCTTGGAAGTCTTTTAAATACCTTTGCATAGCAACTGATAAAACTTGCTTAAACTCTCCCATTACATTTCCTCCATTCATATGCCTTTTCACTATCTCTTCTATCTTTTCTTTTTCATCTTCATTAGCTACAAACTTACCAATTTTAAGCAATGAATCCAATGAATCAGTCATTTCACCAGCAAAAGCAGTCTGAGCTTTCTTAATCTTCGATAGAGAAATTTCAATTGGGTCATCAAGGAGAATAGCACCACTAGGATTAGTCTTACTCATCTTTCCGTCTCCACTTAATGATTTAATTCTTTCTGGCTCCCCGAGTGTAAGAATATTAGGAACTGGAATAGTTTCACCGTATGCCTTGTTAAATTTTCGGGCTAAATACCTCGCTATTTCAATATGTGCCTGTTGATCTTGCCCTACTGGAACAAATTTAGATTTCTGAAGCAATATATCTGATGCCATCATAATGGGATACATAGCAAGCAAAACAGAGGCATTTGATACTTCCATGTTTTTCTTAATCTTCTCTTTAAGTGTTGGTACTCTTAATAGCTCAGATACAGTTATTAATCTAGAAAGATATAGATTTAACCCAGAAATTTCTTCAATTAACTCTGACTGAATAAAAATATCACAACTTTTTGGATCTAAACCCAATGCAATGTAATCTTTAACAACCTCTATTACATTCTTTTGAGTGTCTTTTGGCTCAGCATCAGTAAGAGCATGTAAATCTGCTACAAAAACCATAGGCCTTCCAATCTCTTCTTTCTTTTGCAAAGTTACAATTGTATTTACAGAACCAATCACATTAGCAATATGAAGACCACCAGATGGCCTTATACCTGTAAACACATCAACTTTGTACTCTAACTTTTTCATACCTAATTATACACTATCTAGTAGGGGATAAGATATAATTGGGGAATATGAAGATAGAGGATTTTAAAAGTTTAAGAGATATACATCAATATTTTGCTGTAAATAACAGATGTAAGTTAAAAAAGAGTGCTACTCAACCAGTATATGAAAACAACCCTCCTAAATCTGGAATCGTATTCATTGGCGAAGCTCCAGGATTAAATGAAGATAAACAGGGAAAGCCGTTCGTAGGGGCTGCTGGAAAACTACTAGACGAGTTACTTACAAATATCGGATACACACGAGAAGATGTATATGTAACAAATGTCGTTAAATACAGACCCCCAGATAACAGAGAACCGTTACCCGAAGAGAAAAATGCTTGTAGAGTTTGGTTAAATGCAGAACTTGTTTTCCTTAAACCCAAAGTAATTATTCCTTTAGGAAGACACGCATTAGAGAGATTTCTTCCCGAGCAACAAATATCCCTTGTACATGGTCAAGCTTTCACTCATAGTAGTGGCATCCCTATATTTGCAATGTATCACCCTGCTGTTGCTCTATACAACCCAACTTTAAAGGATACTTTAATGAAAGATTTTCTTAAATTGAAAAAATTCCTTGATGGAGAGATGAAAGCGATTGATGCTGAGAAGATTGAGAGTAATGATAATGAATCAATTCAAAAACAAACCTTAATTGACGAGATTCTTAAGCTTTAAACTTACTCAGACCAACTTACATCATAAAAGATTTTCTCTGCTGCAGTTTCATACTCTGATATTTCTGTTGCATTAAACCATAGCCCAATTTCTCTTTCCGCATTCTCTACACTATCCGAAGCATGTACCATACTTCTAGTTACCCTACCCTGTTCATCTGCTAATGCAAATGAATCCAGTGAAAAGTCAGCTCTAATTGTTCCTACATCACCATCTGCGGGACTAGTACTTCCTAACATTTTCCTCACTCCTGCTATTACTCCAAAGCCTTGTAAAACAACCGCAATTACTGGACCACAGGTAAGGTAGTTTATATTAGATTCTCTAATCCATTTACCTCTTTCTAGCGAATTCCAATTGGTAGTATCTTCTCCTCTGGCTTCCGCTCCCTTTTTCGCTTTATCACCTGTCTCAATAAGATATTTCGGATCATCTACGTAGTGTTTACCGATTAACTCTCTACTTGGAACTGACATCTTCATTCCAACAATCTTAAACCCCTTTCGTTCAAAACGGCTGATAATTTCGCCTACAATCTGCCTTTGCAATATATCTGGTTTAAATATCAATAAGGTCTTCTCTTTGTTCTTTTCTAACATATTCAAGCACTCTCAAATTATTGAACCATTCTACCACAAATTCAAACAAGGGGGACCCAGAGGTCTGACCCTGCACCGACCCCATCCATTTTCCGTCTGGTCAACCTTTTCGAATTCTACGACGTGCGTTTCGTACGTATTGCGTACGCGAAAACGACGCGAAAACAGCCGCCTTTGCATTGTACAACGGGGTTTCTGGGGGTCAGAGTGGGGTCAAACCCAAAACATCGTGCATGGGACAGACGCATGGGATGTGGGGTATAATGGTGTGTGGACAAAAGAATATACGATACAATCATAATCGGAGGTGGAGCTGCAGGGTTAATTGCGGCAGTAGAGTGTAAAAGGCTTGGACAGAATATCCTCGTCATTGAACGGAATCCCAGACCAGGGAAAAAGATAGCTATAACAGGAAAAGGTAGGTGCAATGTTACTACTCTTAATCACGACCTAAGGGATTTGATATCTAGATATCAAAGGAATGGCAAATTCCTCTACGGTGCCTTTTCTCGCTTTTCTGTACAAGATACTCTCGATTACTTTGAAAAAACGTTGAAAGTGAAACTGAAGATCGAAAGAGGAAACAGAGTATTTCCAAAAAGTGACAGCGCTGTAGATATAATATATGGATTACAAGAGGAAATCATAGACGACATACTCCAAAATACATCTGTACTTAGTTTCAATATGGAAGGAAACAGTATAAGGTCAGTAGTAACATACAAAGGTGAGTTTCAAGCTAAAAGATATATTTTGGCTACAGGAGGA
>JAAZAL010000127.1 GCA_012514355.1 Candidatus Dojkabacteria bacterium | reverse complement strand
TGTTTATCTACCTGTCCCGGTCTGTTATCAGTTAAACTCTTTACCTGTTCTTTCTCTGTTTTAACAGGAACTCTTAATTGATCCTCTCTTTTTACTACCCTTACCTTAAAGAATCTATTTACAGTATTCTCATCTATACTTCTAAGCATAGAATCAAAGAGTCTAAAACCTTCATTTTTATACTCCACTAAAGGATCTCTTTGAGCAAGATTACGCAAGGAAATACCCTCTCTTAAGTCTTGCATATTATCTAAATGCTCCATCCAATATCTATCAATACTTTGCAAGATTAATACCTTAGAAAGCTCTCTCATAGGGAGAGAACCAATGGAGTAGATATGTTCGATAAAGGAGATGAGGATTAATTTCTTTAATGATTTAATCTTTTCTACTACACTCTTACTCTCTAAATCTCTAAAGTATTCAATACTACTCTTAAACTTTAATCTCTTTACTGCCTTTTCAAAAGTCTCCTCAGTAATTAAATTCTTAATCTGTATATACAAATTCCTCTCCTCTATATTATCTATCTCCATATCACTCTCTAGTTGAGAAGAAACAAGAAATTCAATATGTTCAAATACCTTCTTTAAAATAGAGATATCTAATGGAGTTAATCTAAATTTCAATTCATTTAATATTGAAATATCCCAAGAATCAGATTTTGTTACAGCAAAACTATCTAACTCATCTTCCAATGAATCTATATCTAAAGGAAGAGCAAAAAGCATATCCTTTTCTAAGTCAACTTTACTCTCTACATACGGTTGATTAGATATCTCTAAAACCTTACTTCTTAAATCATATATGATATTTCTCTGTTGATTTAATACATCATCATATTCAACTAAGTGTTTACGAATATCATAGTTATGTGACTCTACTCTCTTTTGAGCATTCTCAATAGTTTTACCCAATATACCCATAGATATTGGCATATCATCATCTAAGCCTACCTGAGACATAATGAGTTGCATTCTCTCTCCACCAAAAAGTCTCATAAGTTCATCCTCAAAAGATACATAGAAAAGAGATTCACCAGGATCTCCCTGCCTACCAGATCTTCCTCGCAATTGGTTATCTATTCTTCTTGATTCATGTCTCTCAGAACCAATTATATACAAACCACCCACCTCTTTTACTCCATCTCCAAGTGCAATATCTGTTCCTCTTCCTGCCATGTTAGTAGCGATAGTTACAGAGCCCTTCTGACCAGCCCCAGCCACTATCTTAGCCTCTCTTTCATGATATTTGGCATTTAATACCTCATGAGCAATTCCTTCCTTAGAAAGCATATTAGAGAGGACTTCAGATTTTTCTACAGAGGTAGTACCTACTAATACTGGTTGACCCTTCTTGTTATGTTCTCTAATATCTTCCACTATTGCTTTAAACTTTCCCATTTGACTTCTGTAAACAACATCATTGTAATCTTTTCTAACAACTGGTTTGTTAGTAGGAACAACAATTGTATCTAAGTGATATATGGAAGAAAACTCCTCGGCTTCTGTAAGTGCAGTACCAGTCATACCAGAAAGAAATGAATACAACCTAAAGTAGTTTTGTAGTGTAATTGTAGCCATAGTTCTACTCTCTCTTTTCACCTCTACACCCTCTTTAGCTTCAATCGCTTGATGTAGTCCCTCACTATACCTTCTTCCAGCAAGTGCCCTACCAGTAAACTCATCAACAATTAATACCTCTCCATCTCTAACCATATATTCATCATCAAGTTTGTAAAGCTCTTTAGCTTTAAGTGCATTATCTAAATGGTACGCTAGTTGAGGATCTTCATATATATTTTTAACTTTAAGAAGTTTTTCCAAGTAATCAACACCCTCATCTGTAAGGGAAACTGAATTAGATTTCTCATCTACTGAGTAATGTTTTTCAATTTGCAAAGAGTTAACTAAATTAGCAAACTGTTTGTACATCTCGTTAGATGCTTGAGCACTAGTAGAAATGATTAATGGAGTTCTAGCCTCATCAATTAATATGGAGTCAGCCTCATCAACGATTGCGAAGTATCTAGGACCCTGAACCCTATCATCTAAATTACTCACCATATTATCCCTTAGGTAATCAAAACCGTATTCATTGTTAGTACCGTATACCACATCACACTCATACGCCTCTTTTTTACTACACTCAATTAGGTTAACTCCACTCATATGGTCATACTTAAGTCTACCTGCTTCTTTGGCTTTCTTGTCTCTTTCTTTAATCAACTCCTTGGCCTCATCACCCTTTAACTTTATAGCTTCCTGATCTGTAATATATCTAAATTGAACTCCAGAATTAATTGCAGATGTAGTCATACCCAAGCTATTAAGTATATGTCCAGTCCATTCCGCATCTCTTTTAGCAAGATAATCATTTACTGTAACAAGATGAGCTCCTCTTCCAGTAAGAGCATACAGATACAAAGGTAGATTAGCAGCAAGTGTTTTACCCTCACCAGTAAACAACTCCGCTACTTTGTTATCAAAAAGTACATATCCAGCCATTACCTGTGCATCAAAATGTCTATGATTTGCTACTCTTTTTGAAGCCTCTCTAACAACTGCAAACGCTTGGGGTAATATCTCTCTTAACTTAACCTTTTCATCATCTAATATCTTTTTTAATTGCTCACTACTGTTTGTATTAAAATCCTTTCTAGCAGTATCCAAATTAACACCCAACTGTTTTCTAAAATACTCTGTTTTCTCTTTTAACTTCTCATCACTAAGTTTACTAATATCTTTTTCTAAAAGATTTATTTCATCAACATACTTTTGGATTTTGTTTATCTGTTTATCGTTAGAATCAAACAGTCCTTGGAATATTTTTATCATAGCCTTTGATTATATCAATATTTTAATTTACTACAAACATATTTAAGTATTTTTTAATTCTTACCTATTAAAATATTAATATGTTTTTACCAATATTAATATCTACTACTCTTTTTCTTACTCCAGTATGGACAAGTAGAACTTTTGATTTTAGTTGGGGGAGTGCTGGAGAAAACTATGAATATGTTTTTGAAGTGTATACAGATAGGGAACTAACTAATCTTTACATGGCACTTCCTCCTACTACTAATACATATGTTAATCCTGTATACCATGATACCGGTTTGTTTTTTCAAAGAATTAAATATTACCCTATTTTATCTCCTAATGATTTTTCATATTCATATCTTGGCCAATTCTATCTTAATCTTGAAAAGGGTATTGTATCAGAAGATATCCCCTACTTTCCTCCAGAAGAAGAGGAGGAGCAGGAAGAAAATCAGATAGAAGAGGAAATCGTTACTTTGCCCCTACCACAAGAAGAAGAGGAGCTCATTGAAGAAGAGCAAGAAGTTTTAGGTATTTCCCATTTTAATTACTCTCTTCCTTCTCTTGTAGATTACAGAGAGGTAATTCCTCCTTTAGTACCCAAAACAGATACAAAGATTAATGTTGCAAACAAAAGTACTGTTTGTAAAATATCTTTACTTAGAAATGAAGAAGAAACTTCTGTTAAATCCTGGGACTGTAATATTGATATTCAGGTAACCGAAGTTAAATATGTTGATTTAAAAAAATATATTACATTAGATGTTAGTGGGAAGTATCCCGAAAGTATTAATGCCCAAATACAGATATATTCCTGTAAAGCTTTCTCTGTTTTTGATAGCTCTACATGGGGTAAATGCGAAGAGATTTTAGTTGATACTTACAATGGAGAGCTTTCTCTTTTTAATACAGTATATTTAAAGGTTAATGGTAAAACTCAGGTTAATTCTCAATTTAGTTTTACTGATACAAACTTCTGGATTAAAAATATATTAAAGGAAGATATTTCTTCAAAAGATATTAAATTAAATATGACTTTGTATTCACAGTTTAAGGGGAAGCAGTGGAATGAATTAGAATATATTGTTAGAAAAGATATATCTTTACCAAAATTAGAAAAAGGATACTCTACTAAACCTTTTGAGTTTCCGCTAGATAGATTAATTGGTGTAACACAGTGGCATGGTTGTACGCAATATCAATGTCCTCATAAGGGGATAGATTTTGGTGCTAGATTAAACAGGGTGTTATCTATTGGAGATGGTAAAGTCGTAAATGTAGGATTTGATAGATATGGGGGTGAGTGTAATCAAGGTGGAAATTTTGTAATTGTTAGACATGACAATGGTATGCACTCTGCATATATTCATTTAGATTCTTACTCAGTAAAGATTGGTAGTAAGGTAAAAAAGGGAGGTTTAATTGGTATTAGTGGTAATACTGGGAAAAAGAATTGTCAGTCTTTAGGGTATCACTTACATTTTGAGGTTAGAAAGGGTTTGGCTTCTTCTACTCATGTTAATCCTGTGGACTTTGTAAATGTTG
>JAAZAL010000126.1 GCA_012514355.1 Candidatus Dojkabacteria bacterium | reverse complement strand
TAAAATACCCTTTGATTCAATGAAGGTTGAGGTAAAACCACATATCTCTTTAGATTCTCCACTTAATATTCCACTGTTATCCATTGTTTGATAAAGGGCCTCTTCGTTATTTTGATTTAAGAAAAACTCCCAATGGCATTTAACCTGATTTGAGTATTTACCATTCCCCTCAATTAAGGCTTCGTACATTCTTGCTTGTCTAGCAGAGAAACTTTCCCCTTCTGGACTAATTATTGTTAACTTTAAATTATGCTCTACTTCTTTCTCTTCTTCGGCAGTATTTGTATTATCAATATATTCTTGAGTCTGTTCATTTATTATCTCTTCATTATTATCCTTCGTTTTATTTTGATTCAATATGTAGAAACCAACAATACTGATTAGTAAAAGAGCAACTAGGGCAAGAATCTTCTTTCTTTTATCCATTTAAATATTTTAAAAAGTTATTATTGATTATATCAAATATGATTATAACTAATATATAATTCTATTCGCTATTCTTTCTTAATTCTGCTATCATATATAGTAGTTATTTGAGTATTTTGAATTTTCGAAAGTAATTTCCTAGTAGTCTAATAGCTTTAATTAATTTGAACCATTTATAAATATGGAACAGGGAACAGTAAAAACTGTAACTGATAAAGGTTTTGGTTTTATTACCAAAGAAGGTTCTGAAAAGGATATTTTCTATCATGAGAATTCCTTAGAAGGAGATCTTGCTGTAAGGAAACTTAAAGTAGGAGATGTTGTTACCTATGATGTCGAAGAAACACCAAAGGGATTAAACGCAACCAATATCAAATTATTAGAAGAGTAATCTTTTAAATAGTTACAAAATTAAAAGAGGGTACATGTACCCTCTTTTTTGTTAATCAATATGATTAGAGAAATTTACTTTTCTTTTGTTTTCTTAACAGTTTTACTCTTTTTAACAGCCTTAGTTTTTTTAATAACCTCTTTCTTTTCGACTTCCTTCTTTTGAGCAGGTACACTTTTATTCTCTAAAGCACTTAATATTCTGTCTAATTTTTCAACTATTGCATCTAATTTCTCACTCAAAAGATTATTCTCAATACTGTTTCCTGCACCCTTAGCTCCCTCTCTCTTTTCAAAACACTTACTACAATATATTGGCTTATCTGGACTAGGATTAAAAGGAACTTTACACTCAATTCCGCAATCATCACAGATTGCAGAAAACATGGGTTTATCACCTCTATCTCTTCCTCCTCCAAAGCTTCTTCTACTATCATCTCTTCTCTCAAACCTATCTGATCTGTCAGATCTACCACCTCCCTCTTTTTCAAAACAGTTACTACAGTATATTGGTTTGTCTCCAGAAGGCTTAAAAGGAACTTGGCAATCTTTACCACATTTATCACATACTGCTGGATACATAGTCGTTGCTCTTCTATCAAATCCGCCTCCTCCAGATCTTCTACTATCTCTTCTATCAAATCTTCCCACTTTTTTTCTTTACTCAATTTAAAATGTCCATACACTATATATCATTTGTTAAGATTTAACAAGGAAAATCAATATATTGTAAAGCTACAATACGGTGTTAAGTGTGTCCACAATCGCTATCTTAGAAGGAATTAATTCCTTTATTTTATCAAAATCTTTCTTATCCCTAGTTAATATGTAATCGCAACTCTGATCTAGAGCAGAGTAGTACTGAAGGGTATCTTCAAAATCGACAGTGAAATTATTTAAGGCATCATCTATTATGTTTTTAGAGAGAGGAACAATGTTTATTAGTTTTGATATATCTAAAATCTTTTTATGAATTGGAGATTCGGGTTTAATCTTTAATGAGTAAAATGCTATATGTATAGAAAGGGAGGATAGATATATCTGTGAATGATGCATATATGGGAGAATTTCTTTTAGCGATATAGTCTTTGCATCCC
>JAAZAL010000146.1 GCA_012514355.1 Candidatus Dojkabacteria bacterium | reverse complement strand
AAAAACACTGCAAAAAGGGTAAAAAGGGTAAAAACTCCCCAAACCATCTGCGTGAAGGGATGCGCTTTCCACAATTCTGATTACCACCTTATTACATTCGGCGGCGGTTTTACCACCAGAATCCATTCTTGCACCATCAAAAAACGGTGGTATTAGTGGTAAAAGTGGTAAAACCCTGGATAAAGCTGATGGGAAAAAGGAACCCATTCGCAGCCTAAGCGGGGAAGAGAAACACTGCCCTCACATACTGCAAATGCATGTTCAAGAATGTTGACCAGCCAAACGGATTTACCCTATGCACAATTTATAAATGCTAAAAACGACCATCGCGATGCAGAGATCGAAAAATGAGAATGCCCTCTTTTCCTCCGTTAACAAATAACAAAAATGGACAGAAAGTATTAAACTGTTAACTATAAAATATATGAGTTTGTACGAAAGATTATACAAAAATGATTTATTCCAACAATAAACTAATATAATTTTTTAATTAACCATTCCATTCACCCAGGAGGATCTAATGCGTACACGAATTATTAGCGTTCTAATCCTTTTATCAATCATCTTATCTGCCTGCTCAAAGCCAGCTGAGCCAACCGAAATCCCAACCGTACCGGTTGATATTCCAGTCTTGCCCCAGGTAGAAGGTGATATTGTCAGAAGCATCGACGAAGCAAAAGCGGCTACCATCCAGGTGGAAGCGCAGGGCTCCTTTGTTGACCCGCAATTCGGCCAGCTTTTAAACACTGCTGGTCGTGGTTCGGGATTTATTATTCACCCCAGCGGCATCGCTGTCACCAATAATCACGTCGTCACCGGATCAGCCCTCATAAAAGTATGGGTAGGAGGCAGCACTAAAGCTCTCAACGCCCGGATTTTGGGCGTTTCAGAATGTTGGGATCTGGCGGTTATCGACATTGAAGGTGAGGGATTCCCTTATTTTGAGTGGTACGATGGCGATACCAACCCAGGCGTTGAAGTCTATTCAGCTGGTTTTCCCCTGGGAGATCCTGAATATACCCTGACCAAAGGCATCATCTCAAAAGCCAATGCTGATGGTGAAACCAGCTGGGCTTCGGTAGATGCTGTTATCGAACACGATGCCCGCATCCGCAACGGAAATTCGGGCGGTCCGCTGCTCTCGACTGATGGCAGGGTGATCGGTATCAACTATGCTGGCTCAGACCAATATGACACCAATTATGCGATCAAGTCGGATATTGCCCGATCTGTGATCGCCAGACTTGAATCCGGTGTGGATTTTGAGTCGATTGGAGTGAATGGAACTGCAGTCTCCAATGCAGATGGCAGCCTAACCGGTATTTGGGTGGCGAGCGTCAAATCCGGCTCGCCTGCTGACAAAGCCGGCATTAAGGGCGGCGATATAATCACCAAACTCGAAGGTTTGGTTTTGGCTACCGATGGTACCATGGCGGATTACTGCGATATACTGCGAACTCGATCTGCAACGGACACTTATTCACTCGAAGTACTTCGATATTCCACCGAAGAATTCCTGGAAGGGCAGATTAATGGGCGCCCGCTCGAGCAATCATTTTCGTTTGCGCAGCAAATTTCAGTTCAGTCTGATGTAGTACTCGAGAATAGTCCTGCTACTTCTTCGGGTAGATATATGACAATTCTTGATGACAGAGGTGCTATCCAGGTTGACGTTCCGGTTGAGTGGAATGACATTGACGGACAAGCCTGGTTTGATAGCAACACCACAATCGGAGCAGCGATTTATGCATCTTCTAATCTGAACGCTTTTTGGAATGGCTATTCGGAACCGGGAATTTTTT
>JAAZAL010000125.1 GCA_012514355.1 Candidatus Dojkabacteria bacterium | reverse complement strand
CTTAACCAGCTTGGCTACGTCACCAAGTACTAAGATCCAATTACATCTTTTACTATTGAAATTTCTAGTATACTGTTGTTGGATCTATTTTTTATAGAACTGCCACTAATAATAGCAATTTTATCCTCTAAATCCAACTCCCCGTATGAATAAATGCATTCTACTGCCTTTTCTACTGCTATGTCTCTGTCGCCAGGAAGCTCTTTTAGATAGTAACCCTTTACTCCCCTTAGAAGTGAGTTTTGTCTTATTCTAACGATATTACTGCCTACTTCCCATATGGGGATGTTAAGTCTGTGTCTAGCTAAACTCTGAGAGGTTTTTCCACTTTGTGAAAGAATGACAACCCCTTTAATGTTTAATTGAGATGTAATATCAAAGATATATTTACACATTACATCAGTATCTATACTTGCTTGAGTAAGGCCTTCAACTATTTGAGGTTTGAGTACATTTTCAACCTTAACAGCTATATCATCCATCATTTTTACAGCCTGAGATGGATATTTACCAGTAGAAGTTTCAGCAGAAAGCATTACACTATCACAACCATCCATAATTGCATTTGCTACATCACTTACCTCTGCTCTAGTGGGTCTAAGATTCTCTTTCATTGATTCTAACATCTGTGTTGCAACTATTACGGGCTTTCCTACACTTCTACATTTATATACCATCTGTTTTTGGATAATGGGAACCTCTTGCAGGGGGATTTCTACACCCATATCTCCTCTTGCTACCATTATCCCATCAACAAAATTAAGAATCTGATCAAAATTATCTATTCCCTCTCTATCTTCAATTTTTGCAATTAATTTAGTTTCTGTCTTACCCATTACCTCTCTAACATTAGCTACATCATTAATGTTTCGGATAAAGGAGGCAGATATGAAATCAAATCCGTTATTAACTCCAAATTTAATATCATCTATATCTTTTTGATCTAGTGTTGGAAATTGTAGATGTACATTAGGGATATTTACAGTTTTTCGTATTTTAAGTACCCCTCCCTGAGTAATTTTGCATCTTATTTCCTCTCCTTTAATATCTACTACCTCTAATGAGATACTCCCATCATCTAAAAGTATGTTTCCTCCTCTTGTAATGTCTTTATGAAGTGTGGGGTATGTAATAGCTATGTACTTATCAGGGAGTGCTCTACTGTTTAAATACTCCTCTGATACTATTGTCACAGATTCTTCATTGTTAAGCACTCTTTCATTTTCAAAGCCTGTTACTCTTATCTTATGTCCTTTTGTATCAAGCATTAAGGCTACTCTTGGAGAAAGAGCTCTAATACTTTTAGATACTCTTAAGAGTTCATCAAAATCAGCAAAGGAAGCATTAATTCTTGCAACATCCATTCCATTAGAAATCATTTCTCTAAGGATATTTTCGTCCCAAGAGGAAGGACCTATTGTAGCAACGATTTTAGTTTTAGAGAAATTACCCATATCTTTAATATACATTAATAGTTGAGTCTACAACAACCCATTTGTTATCCTATATTATTTATATTTGCAAAGACATATTATGTATATGTAAAATGAAGATATTGATATATTAAGGTTTCTAATATGAAAAAATTCTTTCGATTACTTCTACAATATATTTTAGCTACATATTTTGTAATTACAATATTTAAAGGTGTCCAATTACCTTCTAATTACATATATCTTATTGCAAGTTTAATAGCGGTATCTCTTTCTGCATTTTTATCTTCTACTATATTAAATTTTCTTACTATTAAGGAAAATTTCATAACCAGTTTAATTATGACTACACTACTTTCATTTGGAGTGTTTTTTGTTCTTCAAGAGTTTATGCCAGGTATTAAATTAATTGATTATACTTTCGAAGGTATTAATAGTGGGAAACTTCTCATTCATTCTTTTGTTGTAACTCCAATTATTTCAATGGGTATCTTAGGTTTTTCTTTCTCCTTTCTAGCATCCTTAATTAAAGCTTTTGAGAAAAGCTCATAATATTGTATAATCTAGGCTATGAATTCAAATATACAAAATATTCTTCTTTACGTACAAATTGCAGTATGTGTTTTAGTAATAGTTTCAATACTTTTACAAAACAGAGCAGAGGGACTAGGTAAAATGTTTGGTGGAGGTGGAGAGGTTTTTAGAACTAAAAGAGGCTTAGAAAAATTTCTTTACTACTTCACTATTGCTTTAGTCGTACTTTTAGTTGTTATCTCGTTATTGATATATAAGTATACGGCTTAATAAGGCATAATGTCAGAAACAGGTGTGAAAGAAAAGAAAATAATGAGATCTATGAAAGAGGCCTTTCAATCTATAAGGCCATCTAAGAATATTATTAATGTTAATCAGAAAAAAAAGAGAATTTCTATTAGAGAGTGGCTTTGGGATTATCCATCAAATATTTCAAAATTATTTAAAGATACAGCTCCTCTTAGTTTTATCCTTATATTCTCTGTTGTTGGTATCTCCCTGTTTATATTTTTAACAAGTACTACTTTTGCTAATGTTTTAACAAGAGAGAAAGAGAAAATATTTGTTGAGGGAAGCGTTGGGGCTATATCATCATTTAACCCTATATTTACTTCTCAAAGTAATGTTGACTCAGATATTAGAGAATTAGTATTTGAGAAATTTATTTCAATTTCTCAAGATGGTAAACCTCAAGAAGAAATAGCTCAGCAGTGGAGTATATCTGCAGATGGTAAAACATATGATTTCACAATATCGCTAGATCATAAATGGCAAGATGGAGAACCTTTAACTATTGATGATGTCCTTTTTACATTCGAAATTTCAAAAGAGCTAGCCTCTAAATACAACTATGATACTATTGGTTCTGCACTAACATCCGTAGAGATTAGCAAACTAGATGATAGGAGAATACGTTTTGTATTAGCGCAAAGTAATTCAACTTTTTTTGAAGCTATATCTTCATATATTATTCCAAAGCATAGGTTTGAGGGTATAAATATAATGGATATACCCTTTGATTCTTTTGCAAAATTCCCTCTTGGTTCTGGACCTTTCCAAGTTTATCGCTCTGAACCTAATGTTGTATATTTGAAAGCTTCACAATATTATCCAACAAAACCTGTTATTGATACCTTTATATATCGTCTCTATTCTAACAATGAAGCTTTAGAAGCTGCTTTCAGAAACGGTATTTTAGATGCCATGGGCTCTGTTGATGAATTTAGTATTTCTTTCTCAAAAGAGTATTCTGGATTTAAGGAGTACTCCGTAATACTTAATTCTAGATTAAGAATGATATTTTTTAATACTAGAAAAGAAAGATTAGAAAACAAAGAACTTCGTATTGCTCTTAACTATATTACAAACAAGCAGTTGTTAATGGAGAAGGCAAATATTTCTGGAGAGATGGCCTATGGCCCTATTCCTTCAACTTCTTGGGCTTACAGCGAGAAAGATATATTCAAATATGAATATCAACCTGAAAAGGCTTTAGAGATATTTAAGAATTTAGGATATACCAAGTCAGAAGATGATGGATATTTCCAAACAGAGGATAAAAAGATATTAAGTTTTACCCTAAGTTATTTTGACAATCCTCTTAATCAAAGAATTGCTACTTCACTTGAACAGTTATGGAAGGATGAGGGAGTAGTCTTGAATTTAGAGCCTCTTTCATATACACAACTTACTCAAGAGATATTAGCAACAAGAGATTTCGAACTTCTTATGTATGAAGTTGAAACTACAATTGATCCTGATCAATACAACTTATGGCACTCACTTAAGACTAACTATCCTGATTTAAATCTTTCAGGTTATACCTATGAAAGAGTAGATATCCTTTTAGAGGAAGCAAGACAGAGTCAAAGAGCTGAAAAGAGAGAGGCTAATTACGCCCTATTCCAGAAATATATTACACAGGATGCACCAGTAATCTTTCTCTATCATCCTAAATACACTTATGTAGTTAAAGATAGTATTGTAATTTCTGATATCAGCAAAATACTGTATCCATATCAGAGATTTAGCAATGTTTGCATCTGGGATAAATAATTTGCCAGAAGGGGGAGTTGAACCCCCACCCTCTTAACGAAGACTACGTTCTGAACGTAGCGTGTCTGCCATTCCACCATTCTGGCTCTATGTGATTTTATCACACAATGCCAAAATATTAATCTTTTGAAGTTAAAGATACCTTGATTTTTTTCTTCTTCTTTTTTTCTACACCCTTATCATCATCTGGATCAACCATTTTGTATTTTTTTAGAAATACATCCTTGTTAATAATGCTTTCCTGTTTTTCTGGTTCTTTCTCACTCTCTTCTTTTACCTCTTCTTTAGTTTCTACTGTCTCTTCTTTTGATGTAGTATCATCTCCAAATATCTCTCTTAAGGTTTTATTAGCATCCTTGCTATCTGACTTCTTAATTAAACCCTCTACCTCTTTATTTTTCTTTTCAGATTTAGAATTTGTAAGAACTGTTTTAATAAAGGCACCAATACCTAAGCCGAGAACTATTGAACCCAAGATTAGAAAAAGTAAATCCCTATTCTCTTTAAAAATATTTAATATATTATCTTTATTTATACTTTTAAATGAAAAGGAAATACCACTTTGTTTAATTTCTTCAGTTTTTTGAGTACTACTTTCCCCAATATTAAATGTTAATGGGGTAGATAAAGTACTTGAATATCCATATTTTCTTGCTAGCGCAGTAAAAGTATATATCCCTGGAATAAACTCTTGCTCAGATTCTATTGTAACACTCCATTTCCCCTGTGAATCAGTTTGTACTGTTCCTGTAGTATGATATGCATTCCCAGAAAGGATATAGAGAACATCTGAATTAGCAAGTGCACTACCTGAAACTGATACTGAACTTATTGATATCTCAGGTGTGTCTACTATTGGGGCTCTTGGTATTACTATTAATTCGTATTCAAGTATTTTTACACTGTTTTCACTGTCAGTAAATCTAAATCTAACATCATGAAAACCAATACTAAGTGCTGGAAAGGTATATGGACTTTCTATTTTGTTAAACCCCTTCTCATCTAAATCTATCTCTACACCACTTTCATTTGGGGAGGGATCTTTAAAGGTAATTATATAGCTTGGGTTATCAGTATATTTTGGTAGTACAAAACCTAATTGATTAGCTATCTCTTGATTTCTTTGCTCGTCCTGTTCATTTAATAGCTCTATTTCTGATGCTTTAACCTCAGAAATGGGGGTATCCTGTTGTGCATATACAGAGATAGAAAAAAGAAAGCAAAGAGATATGGACAGTAAAATCTTAATCATATGTATTTTCTAAGAATTAAAAATCACTTGATATATTGTATACAGAAATCTTAAAAGAATCTAGTCTGATAATTTGTCTGTAAAAAGAATCCCGTCTAAATGGTCATTCTCATGTTGTATCTCCCTTGCCTCTTGATTTTTGAAAACAGCTTTTTGAGTTTTTCCTTCCCTGTCTAAATATTTTACTTTAACCTTTTTATATCTACTTACCCTACCTTCAAAATTTGGAATACTAAGACAACCTTCTAAATCAACAACTTTATCATTGTTTAATATTTTAATTTCAGGATTAATCATTAACTCAAACTCTCCATTACTTTCCTTTAGAATACAAAACACCCTTTTATCTACTCCAACTTGTATTGAAGCTAAGCCCGCAGAAGAGTACCCTTCCTCTGTTTCAACTTTTTGAGCAGTAAAGAGTAAATTATCTAGAAATAGTTGAAATTCCCTACTTAATATTTCATCCTTTGATACCTCTTTAGATACTTTACGAAGTACTTTCTCCTCCTTTTTATCTTTGATTGTATATATTTTTAGTATTTTTCTCATACCTAAATTATATCATATTAAAACTTTACAATTCTTTTAGATGATATAATCACAAGTTATGTTAACAATTAATTCAATATCCCTTTCTAAAGGAGGGAAAGAAATATTAAAGGATATCTCTGTATATATGG
>JAAZAL010000124.1 GCA_012514355.1 Candidatus Dojkabacteria bacterium | reverse complement strand
TGAAACAAAGGAAAATATTAATACATCTTTTCAATTCCCTCTTTTTTCTGTAAAAGATTCAGAGGTTGAAAAAGAGATTCAGGAAATAGATTTGGATAATCTTACTCCAATAGAGGCACTAAACAAGATCTCTTTGTGGAAGAAAAAGCTTTAGCTATTTATTTCATATCCTAATCCATATCTTGATTTAATAACCTTGTATCCAGTACAGGTATATACTTTTCTTTTAAATCTTGATATCCCAACTACAATACTTTTTTGTTGTACCTTATGGTTAGATATGCAGTTAAGATATTTTTGGAAATCCACAATATTGCATATTCCGTTATTTGTTATCAAGTAATTAATAAAAATAGATTCAAAGCTAGTAAGAGCTACTCTATTTCCTTTAATATACATCTCCTTTTTAGGAGGTATGTATGAGATATATGCATAGCTTTGGACTTGGGTCTCAATAGCTTTTGTAACATTTAATAATTTAAGGATTCTACATTCAATATTGATTTCCGAATCATTATCAAATACAAAATCATCTATTCCATATCTTGTAAATTCTATTAATATGTTTGCTTTTGGGGGAAGTATTAGAAAGGTTTTAATCCTATTCTCTCTTGTAACGTTGAGTAAATTAATCAGCTGTGTAATTTCCAAAGGAATATTTATACATACCAAAGAAACCCTACTCTGTTGGAAGAGCATACTAATCTCTTGTAGGTTCTTTTCTTTACTGTATCGAATAGAGTTGGGATATTTATCGAGAATATTAGAAATCTTGGATTGATTTTCAATTACAAGGACATATTCTATTTGTAGTAAGTTAAAAGATTAATGAGGAATTATATTCTCCCTATTTAATCTTTTCTATGATATCTTCTTTCTTAATTAAGAAAGATTCTCTAGTAATCATATTTTTAAGTTGAACAAGACCCTTTTGGACTTCATCTTCTCCAATAATTACTACCCAAGGAATTCCTTGAGAGCTTGCATATTTAAGTTGATTAGAAAGTTTTTTGTTAGTTATTTGTTGTAATGTATTAATACCATTGCTTCTTAAAAATGATGCTATATTACTGCTTTGTACAAAAAGGTTATCATCTAAAAGACAGATAAAAACTTTAGACTCATTAATATATTCTGGTAAAAGATTATACTTTTTCAAATACTCCATAGTAGTGATATCTCCCCATCCTAAACCGAAAGCAGGTATTTTACTTTCACCAAAGATTTCAAGTAAATCATCATATCTCCCACCACCAAACAAAGCCCTAGGAATCTCTGCTGAACCTATATCGTAAAGCTCTAATACTATGCCAGTATAGTAGGCTAACCCTCTAACAATATATGGACAGAATTTAACATTAGATATGGATAGTTCGTTTAATTTTTCAAATAGATCTAAGATCTCTTTAGCACCTTTGGAAACATCTTTAATCTTTTCTAGGTCTGACAAATCCCAGTTTAAATACTTTTCAATTTGAGAAAGCTGTATCTCTGAAAGGGCAAACTCTTTTAAATATTGAGTAAAGTCATT
>JAAZAL010000123.1 GCA_012514355.1 Candidatus Dojkabacteria bacterium | reverse complement strand
TTTTGGACCTTATCTATCTCCTCTTCTAAATCCTCTTTTAATGTTGTTAATTTCTCCCAATGGATACTTAGACCCCTTTTCTCCATTTTGGAAAGGATTACAGATACGGGCAATTCAATTTCTAAAAGGGAGGTTAGTAAGTGTTTCTCCTTTGTTTTAAGAAATTTCTCTATACTTGTTTTTGTATATTCGTATAGCTGGAGATTATCAATATCTTCTATCTGTTTTGAATATGCATCATATATACTATCTAAGCAAGTAGATATATCCGAGGGAGATATTTTTTCATCTAATACTTTTGTTGAATACTCAAATGCCAAATCTTTTAACTTAACATTTCTTCTTTCTGAGTGTAAAAGATGTTCAGTAAGTAATACGTCATAGTAGGTTGAGAGCTCACTAATGGGAAGCTTCTCTGAGTAAGTAACTAGCTCTTCAAAGTTATAAAATATTACTTTTCTTCTTTTAATATACTCAAAGATATCAAAGATTTTACTCAATGCGTCGGTTATTTTCCCCTCTCTAGATATAGCTCTAATCATAAGGAAGGGTTCTTTATCAGCAGACTCCCCCTCGTTTATATACCCTACTATTAATTTTTCCCTCTCTTTGATTAATTTTTCTAATTCCTCTGTACCCAACCAATCAATTTCCTCTGCTTTTTTGCCAAACATATCTAATTGAGATGTGTTGGAAGTAAGTATCTCCTTTCCAAAGATCTCGTCTAGCCTACCTAAAAGAGATTTAAAAGAGTATTTCTTAAATGTTAATTCTAATGTTTTCCTATCTAGATCTTTTAAAATACAATCAGTCAGATGTACATCTATTCCTACATTTTGCTCTATTTGTGCTAACTTCCTACTAAACTCTGCCTGTTCAACGCCCTCAGCTATTAATACTTTTGCCCTACCCTCAACCTTGTTAATATTTCTGTATATCTCATCCATACTTCCATACTCTTTCAAAAGTTGAATTGCCGTTTTATTCCCTACTCCTTTAATTCCTGGGATATTGTCCGAAGGATCTCCTACTAATGCTTTGTAGTCTACAACTTGATGTGGATAGTATCCATACTTCTCGAAAGTTTTTTCACTGTCGTAAACAACAATATTTTTAAAATTTCCATTAGGTAAACAGACATAGGTTTTTTCATTAATTAATTGTAGTAAATCTCTATCCCCACTTACTATATACAAATCAATATTCTCTTTACTCCATACTCCTTCTGAAACAAACTTTGAGACTGTACCTAAGATATCATCTGCTTCAAAGCCCTCTCTTTTGATAACGGGGATATTGAAGGCCTTGAGGACTTCTTCTACTAAAGGGAATTGGTCAATTAGAGATAGGTCTGTAGGTTTTCTTGTTGCTTTATACTCCGTATATATCTCATGTCTGAATGTTGGAGCGTGTGTATCCATAGCACAAAGTACATATTTAGGTCCGAATATCTTTAGTGCTTCCAAAAGCATGACCGTAAATCCATATACGGCATTTACTTGAACTCCTTGTGGGGTTTGAAGAGTCGATGGGTAAGCATGAAAAGCTCTATGAACTATGGCATTGGCATCTATAGCCAAAAATGTTTCTCTTTGAGGATTCTTTATCATTAATATATTTTACTAGAGAAAATGTATTACTACAATTAATCTACAAATATTGAATCAAACTCATCTTTTGAAACAACCTCATTTTCAAAAAGCATTTTTACTAATTTCTCTACATACTCTTTCTTTTGAGAAAGAGTCTTTTTTGCCTCACTGTAAGCAGTATCTATTAAAGATTTAACCTCTGAATCAATCATTTCTGCATATTTCTCACTAAAATCTCTACCTCCTCCATATGAGTATCCTAAATGTTTAGTCTCCTCCATGTCTCCATATTTAACCATTCCTAACTTTTCGGACATTCCATACTGAGTTACCATCTCTTTAGCAACCGCAGTAGCTTGTTCAATATCTGCAGAAGCACCGGTAGAAATTCTACCAATGAAAAGTTCTTCTGCTGCTCTACCTCCTACAGCAGATATCAAATTAGCCAACATTTCATCTTTGTATACATGTTTTTTATCATCCTCAGGAAGATATACTGTAACTCCCCCAGACATACCTCTTGGTATGATGGAAACCTGTTCCACTGGAGTTGCATACTTAGTAAACTTAGCAACAATTGCATGACCTGCCTCATGGTAAGCTGTCACTTTAATATCCTCTTCTCCAATTGCACCTTTCTTTTTTCTACCTAATTTTACCTTAAGATATGATTCCAAAAGGTCTCCTTGGGTCACTTTCTTCCTATCTTCTTTAGCAGCCATAATGGCGGCTTCATTTAAAAGATTCTCTAAATCAGCTCCTGAATACCCTATTGTTTTCTTAGCAATTAAATCTAGGTCAACACCCTCTTCAAATTTCTTGTTTTTTGCATGAACCTGAATAATTTCTTTTCTACCTTGGAAATCAGGCATTGGGACAACAACCAATCTATCAAATCTTCCTGGTCTAAGAATTGCAGGATCTAATACATCTGGCCTATTTGTAGCAGCAAGAACAATTACATTCTCTCTATCTTCTAAACCATCCATTTCAACAAGTATCTGGTTAAGTGTCTGTTCTCCAGCACCAGAGTGTAGAACAGTTCCTCTCTTTTTAGCAACAGCATCTATCTCATCGATAAAGATGATACAAGGAGCAGCTTTTCTCGCCTTTGTAAACAAATCTCTTACTCTAGAAGCTCCTGCACCTACAAGCATCTCTTCAAACTCAGAACCAGAGGTATGAAAGAATGGGACACCTGCTTGCCCTGCTACTGCTCTAGCTAAAAGAGTTTTACCAGTTCCTGGAGCACCTGCTAACAATACTCCCTTTGGAATTCTAGCCCCTATATTAAGATATTTCTTTGGCTCTTTTAAGAAATCAACAATCTCTGTTAACTCTTCTTTAACCTCATCTATACCTGCAACATCCTCAAAATTAATACCTGTTTTCTTACCAAAAAGAAGCTTAGCTTTACTCTGACCGAAATCCATAATTTGACCACCCGATCTCTGCATATTCTTTATTAACATATATGCTAAACCCAATCCTGCAAAAAGAAATACAAAGGAGATGATATCCCCTATTGAAATCCCTAATCTTGGTTGGTAGTAATCATTTTGTAGTGTCTTAATATCAACCTCTGAATCAGAAAGTAAACCGTAAAAGTCAACACCTGCAGGAATTAATGCATACTTTTTCTCTACTACCTCCTGCCCTTCTACTTTACTTATTTGAGAGATTAATACCATATCATCTTTAAGAATAACTTCCTCATACTCTCCTTCTGAGATGTAAAGTACAATTTCACTTAGAGGAACTTCACTTCCCTTAGAATTAGATCCTAGTATGGAGTTAATACCGTATGTCAGGAATAGCGACATTACAATGAAAGAAATTACTCCAATTAACTGAGCATTTTTCTTCTTAGGTCTAATTCTTATTATATTTACCTTAGGCCCTTTATTTTCTTTTTTTTCTTCTGACATATACAAAATATTAAAATGAAATGGTAGTGGGAGGTGGGATCGAACCACCGACCTTGGGTTTATGAATCCCATGCTCTAACCAACTGAGCTATCCCACCAAATTACCTATAGATTATATCAGAACTTTGCTTTGAAATCTCCTTTAATTAGACTTCCCTGAATACTCCCCAGTCTCAGTATTAATCTTAATCTTATCCCCCGTTTTGATAAAAAGAGGAACATGTAATTGGTAGCCTGTTTCTACAGTAACCAGTTTCGTAGCAGAATTGGCTGTATTACCTTTAACAGCATCATCAGCTGTAGTCACTTCTAAAACAACAGAAGAGTTTTCTTTAACCGTTAATACCTTCCCTTCATACGAGAGAATGAGGATACTGTCCCCTTCTTTTAAAAAGTTCAGGTAAGAACCGATAACGTCTTTAGGGATATTAATAGTCTCAAATGTCTCCATATCCATGAAGTAGGCAGAGGAATCATCACTGTAAAGATATTGAACCTCTTTAGTCTCAGGATTAACGTATTCAACCTTAGTACCCGATTTAACAGTTTTATTAATAATTTGACCATTATCTAATGCTTTCAGTTTCATAATTACTAATCCTCCCTGTCTTCCCTGGGTTTTAAGTTTTCTGTCTTGTAAGAGAAAAATTCTTTCTTCCTCTCTTATATACATTCCTTTTACTGGTTGATCTGTTAATGGCATACGCTATAAATGTTTATATATTAATATTTCAGAGCAATTCTATCACATATATATTTAATTCTACAAGGAAGGTATAATATTTGGTTAAGATATAAAAGGAAAATTATGGTAGAGAGATTAGAAGCAGAAGATCCAACATTTGAGATACTATTTACCCCTGAAGATATTAAGCAAAGAGTTGAGGAACTAGGTTATCAAATTTCCGAAGATTACTCAGGCGAAAAAGACACACCCCTTATTCTTCTAGGTGTGCTAAAGGGTGCTACACCTTTTTTAGTTGATCTATCAAGGTCAGTACAACACCCAAACCTTTTAATTGACTATATTGGAGTTTCAAGTTATGGATCTGAAACAACCTCTTCCAGAGAACCACAAATTACCATGGATGCCAGAATTCCATTAAAGGGGAAAAATGTAATAATAGTGGAAGATATAATAGATACAGGATATTCAATAGATACCCTGCTTGATATATTAAAAGCAAGAAAACCCAACTCTCTAAAGGTATGTGCCTTTCTTTCTAAGCCTAGCAAAAGAGAAATTAATGTCCCTATAGATTACTTAGGATTTGAAATAGAGGACAAATGGGTTCAAGGATACGGCCTTGATACAAATGAAAAAGGAAGGAATTGGCCATATATTGCATTTAAAAAGTAGGGAAAATGGTTGCGGGGGTTGGATTCGAACCAACGACCTTCAGGTTATGAGCCTGACGAGCTGCCACTGCTCTACCCCGCGATGCTAACAGTGCAGATTATACTCTATATATCTAGGTATATCAAACACCTAAAACAAGAAACTGCAACCATTTATCAATATTACTACCACTTTCATACACTGGTTGTACTTTAGGATTAACAATTGAATCTACCTCTTTTTTAGCAAATTCAATCATATTATCAGGGATTACAAATACAACCTCCCCTTCTCCACCAAAGTTTAATCTGTCTCTAGCTTCTTTCTCTAAATATTGATCTGTAGACATATCTTTAATACCGATTGAAAGGTTTAGGTTTTCTAATCTTAGACTATTTACTTCTTTTTCTGCATTTTTT
>JAAZAL010000122.1 GCA_012514355.1 Candidatus Dojkabacteria bacterium | reverse complement strand
TAATCCGATTACTCTCTCAAGCAAATAGAGGGTATGGATTAATGGACTTAGGATTTGAAGAAGAAGATTTAATAAAGCTTGAGAAAGCATATAGACAACCCTTTGGTCTATTCTTAGTAACAGGACCTACTGGAAGTGGAAAGACTACTACACTCTACTCTGTACTTAAGATTCTTAATACTAGGGATGTAAATATAACTACAATTGAAGACCCTGTTGAGTATAGTATAGAAGGAGTAAATCATATACAAATAAATCCTAAAGGAGATCTAACATTTGCAAATGGTTTAAGGTCTGTACTCAGACAAGACCCAAATATAATAATGGTTGGAGAGATTAGAGATAAAGAAACTGCAAGAATTACTGTTAACTCAGCACTTACTGGACACTTAGTACTTTCAACAGTACACGCAAATGATGCAGTAAGTACAATCCCAAGACTCATTGATATGGGTATTGAGCCCTTCTTAGTTGCTTCAACTTTAAATATTGTAATTACTCAAAGACTCGCTCGAAGACTATGTCCTCATTGTAAAAAAGAGTATTCCCCAAGTAGAGATGTTGCCCACAAAGAGATGGTAAAACTTAGACCTGATATTCAAAAACATCTAGCAAATATTCCTAAAATGTATAAAGCCGTAGGATGTAAAGAGTGCAATAACACAGGATATGCAGGAAGAATTGGAATATACGAAATCCTTTCAATGACAAAAGCTGTAAGAGATGTCATTATCAGCAACCCAAACTCAGACGATATCCTTGCTGTTGCTAAAAAAGGAGGCTTTAGATTAATGATCGAAGATGGTGTTAAGAAATTAAAAAAAGGAGATATTGATATTAAAGAATTAGCAAGAGTTATTGCAATAAAAGAGTAATGGAGAAAAAAACTGGAGACAAAAAACAATCAAGGGAAGAAGAATTCAAGAAATTAAAGAGGATAAAAGTGTCTACCTCAAATCTACTAATATCTATTAAATCCTTTTCTGCCCTACTTAAGGCAAGTATCCCTTTATCTGAAGCAGTAAAAACTATTGCAGAGCAATCTAGTGATCCCAATTTAAATAGAATATACAAATATGTAGGAGAAGAGGTAGATAAAGGACTCACAATGGCAGAAGCTATGCGTCTATTCCCTAAAGTATTTCCTGAGACAGTCTCGGCCGTAGTAGAAGCGGGAGAGATGGGTGGATCTTTAGAAACCAACCTTATGTTTATTGCCGATACAATTAAAAAGGATTGGGAATTAAGAAAGAAATTGAAAGGAGCGATTATTTACCCAGTGATAATAATTGGAATGACCTCTGTTATGTTCTTAGGAATGATCTTTATTGTCTTTCCTAAACTAGAGACTCTATTTGAGGCATTTGAAAATGTTCCTGCTACTACAAAATTCATCATAAATGTAGCAAACGGCATTAGAACAAATTGGTATATAATACTTGGAATAATGATAGTATTAATTGGAGGTGTTATTTTATTTTTAAGAACAAAGGCTGGTAAAAGATTTTCTGGATGGTTAGCATTAAACTTCCCAATACTAAAGAAACTTTTTAAGAGTAGCATTCTTGCATCTTTTTCAAGAACCCTAAGCGTACTTTTAGCAAGTGGAATTCCTTTAACAAAATCATTGGAAATAACTACATCAACAACAAGCAACAGTAGATACTCCGAAGTATTAAAAAAAGTTTGTGCTACTATTGAAGACGGTAAAGATCTCTCTATTTCACTGTCCGAATACCCCGAATTCTTTAATACCTCATATATTAAAATGATAGATGTAGGAGAAATAAGTGGTACATTGGGAGATAATTTAATGTATTTACACGAGTATTACTCAGATGAAGTAACGGAGATGAGTAATAATATTGTCACTTTTATAGAACCCCTACTTCTCATTTTGGTTGGAGGTATAATTGGTCTGTTGGGAGTAACAATTCTTCTTCCAATCTATCAACTAATGGGAACTATTAATGGTTAATAATATCAAAAAGAAAAAATTAAAAGGGTTTTCACTTCTAGAGATAATAGTGACTCTGGGAATAATGATGCTTTTTGCTGGAATTGTCTTTCCTGTTGGAATAAATAAAAGTCAAAAAACGAAATTAGAAAGTTATGCTTCGCAACTTGTAACAGACATATACTATCAACAGCAGAGAAGTTCGTATAAAAACATATCATCTGGTGTCTCTTTGGGTGTTAATTCATATATTCTTTTTGATGGAGATTCTCTTTCTACTGCAACATATACAGAAGTAAAACAATTCCCTTCCAATACTCGTATAACCTCAATTGCCTTGACTGCGTCAAATGAGATACTTTTTTCTGCTGGAGAATTTAAACCCACAGTGTATGGTACATTAGTTTTAACAGATGGAACAAATACTGTTGAGGTATATATAAATAGAGAGGGGTTAGTAGGATATGAATAAACAAAAGAAAGGATTAAAAGGTTTTAGTCTTGCTGAGTTAATACTGGCAATAGGAATATTTTCGGCTATGTCGTCATTTTTAGTTCTTTTAGTAATTGACACTAGAAGAACAATAGAGAACGCAAATACAAGAATAAGGGCTACTCAGCTTGTAGAAGAGGTCTACAACTCTATACTAATCTTAAAACAAGATGCTTGGTATAACATAGCAAGACATACAGAAGATGGTGAGAAACATCTTGAACTAGTCTCTGGTGCTTTTCAGGTAGTAGATGGAAGAAGGGTCGTAGATAGTATGGAGTACTATTTTACAGTAGGAGGTGTCATGAGAAATTCTTCAAAAGAAATTGTATCCGAAGGCGGTACTCTTGATCCACACTCCAGATTAATATCTATTCACATCTCTTGGACAGATAGATTAAAACATACAAATACCTTAAACCCCACATTGTATATAAATGACTGGAACACGAACTCAATTGTGTATACTACGAAGGAGGATTTTCAAGCTGGAGAACACAACTACACGGTTGCAGTTGATACCCTAGGGGGAGAAACTAGATTACAATCAAGATATTACAGTAATTGGTGTAAACCTGAGTCTTCAATTAACAATTATGATATCCCGGGAGAGGCAACACCAAGATCGGTATTCTCAGTACTTGGTTCTTCATATCTTGGGACAAGAGGCTCTCCAACAGGACAACCTTTTACAAAACTTTTGATTGAAGGAGTAACCCCTCCAATTTTAACTGTAGAAGGTTATTTCTCTGGATACAATATCAATGATATCTTTGTAAAAGACAATTATGCATTTTTAGCAACAACAGATGATAATAAAGAGGTTGTAATATTGGATATGTCATCTTTGCCATATACTGAGATTGGATACTTCAATGCCTCGGGTTCAGACGATGGATTTACTGTATTTGTTGATGGGAATGTAGGATATCTTGGACAAGGAAGATATGTTCGTTCCTTCAACCTATCAAGTTATACAGGATCACGTTCTCAGATTGGGTACAAAGATTTAAGTAGTATCCTTTTCAGATGGGTGGCAAATGTAAGTCAGATTTACGCTAAAAATGGATATCTTTATGCCGTACTCAACTGGGACTGGTATGAACTCGCAATTGTTAATATCTCTAATCCCGCGAATATGGTTATTACCTCTCAAACATCAGTAAATAACCAACAGGTGTATGATATGCAAATCTCGGAAGATGCTACAAGAGCCTATTTTGGTACAACTGCATCAAGTAGTGAAAGAGAGTTGTTTATAATTAATACCTCATCAAAGAGTGGTAGTAGACCGATTATTGCTTCAATTGAGATGGATGGAACTACTATTCAAGGAATATCTGTTGTTGAAGATGGTAAAATATTAATAGCCGTAGGAACAGGTGGAGAGGAATATAAAGTTTACAACATTACCAATGAAGCGAGTCCTCAATATTGTGGAGGTATGAATATTAATACCGGTATATATGATATTGACTCGATTAGGGATTCTCAAACTAAT
>JAAZAL010000121.1 GCA_012514355.1 Candidatus Dojkabacteria bacterium | reverse complement strand
GGTTATAGTTGATTTCATTTATTACACATTTAGCAGGTTTTGTAATGTCTGGAGTTATAACATCTACACCTCCGAAGTTAGCTCCTATACATTTTACAGCATTAATAGCTAAATCTTTGTAATATTGATGCGTTTGTGATGAACACTCTTGAGTTGTTCCTCCAGTTGTTAGATTACAGTTATATCTTAAAGTTATCTCTTCTCCTTTCTTAGGTATATACCCAAAATCTACTCCTAAACTTTCTAATCTCTGCACTACTTCGTTATCAATGCTAATTGGTTTAAGTAAATTTTTTTTCCTTTCCTTGTTTTTAATCCTAATTAATTCCTTAATACTGTTTTTACCATCTCCTATCACAAATGCAGATTTTCTCCTTACGATACCAATAACTCGGTTTCCCAGAACTAAAAGCCTGTAGTTGTCTCCTTTAATAAACTCTTCACCAATTACTTTGTTTATTCCTTTGCCCATAGATTTTTGGAATGCGTATTCAAAAGCCTTTTCGACCTGTTTCTTTGATTTAGGGAGTAGAGTAACACCAATTCCTCCTAACTGTTGAGATGGTTTTATTACAATATCTTTATACTCTTTAAAGAAATTAATAGCGTCCTTTTCATCTTTTAGAGGCACTTGTATTGGAACGGGGATATTAAAAGAGGTAAGGACTTTGTTAGTAAGGTTTTTTCGTTTAGCTATTGTAGTACTTGGTGTATTTGTTAATGGTGTAACAGTGTTTATTATAAACCAATGTTTGTTTTCATTCTCAAATTTGGCTAAAAGACCCGGTACTAAGACAGAGTATTTAATATTTAAAAGATCTGCTGCTTGAAGATAGTAGGCTAGGTGAACATTACCAGCCTCTTTAAGATATTGCTCATATGATTTAGGCATATTATTTATTCTTAATTTAGAATGTATTACTTGTATCTATTAAATATCCAGTTAAATCAGCTTTTCCTAGTATTATAGGTTGTAAAATATCAGAGGACTCAGTAGAAACAAATTCAGTAATTTTAATCTTATCAGATATTTTTATAGGGATATCAAATACGGGTCTCACTTTAACTACTCCCTCTTCAACAATCTTGGCTAACCTTTTTATCTGAGTACTTTCAGAGATGCTTTTTTCATTTTTATCAATATACTCTTGTGCATCGGAAAAGTTTTCAAATTTGTTAGGGATACCGAGTTTTGCAAACTCCTTATGAGCAGAAAGATATCCAATACGATTTGCTAATTTACTATCTATTCTAGATGTTAATACACCAGTATCCATGTATGCTTTAACTAATTGTCGTTTTGTTTCTTTATATTTTTCTAATTTTGTTAAATCAGCACTTTTATCATATATATATATTCTCTCAACAATGTTAAGAACTTTTCTCCCACTTATAGCTTCGATACTTTCTTCAATTTCTCCTCCAAAGAGATTTTTTGCTACCCTAATACCGTGTTTAATACTTTTAATTTTTACATCTTTAATTTTTTCTAGTCTCCATCGAAGCCCTGCCTGATTAGCAACCTGAATACCAAGTCCAGGTCTTGCATTTACCTCAAATACTACTGGACCTTTCTCAGCATCAAGTGCAATGTCTACTCCAATATATCCTAAACCACTTGCTTTCTGACACTTAAGTGCTATTTCAAGTAAGCTGTTCCATGAAGGTATCTGAATTCCACTTAAGGGTAGATTTGTCTTTAAGTCCATAGTGCTTTCTATTAGTTCATATGTATCACTAAAAACAGTATGAGGCTTATTATGCATAGAGTAAGTGGTAATACCTGTTCCAATGTCTATACCAGTACAAATTGCTCCTGAGTGTAAGTTTGCAGTACCATTAGATCTTTTAGTAGGAAGTCTAAGCATGGCCATTACAGGAACTTGGTTAAAACATATTATTCTAATATCTGGAACTCCTTTGTATGAATACTGTTTAAGTAAGGAATCTGTTTTAACTCTTTCTTCAATGATAGCGATATCATTTTTAGCACCCATTGAAAATCTCCCATCTAAAATGTTTTCAATATGAAGGATAATGTCTCTTTGGTTCATAGTTGTTCCATTAGGTCTAATCCATTCCATCTTTCCTTTCTTTTTACCGTAGAATACTATAATGCCATTTCCTCCAGTCCCTTGATTTGGTTTAATTACAAAACTTTTTGGTAAACTATCCCAATCCAGAAACTGCAACTGTTTTTTAGTTCTGATTAGTTTATATACCTCAGGAGTTTGAATAAGTTCTTTTTTAAGAACTCTTTTGGTATATATCTTGTTGTCTGCGATAGCTTTAGAAGAGGGAGAGTTATACGGTCTAACATACTCCTGATTCCTTCTGTTTAAACCTAATACTTCCTTGTTTAGTTTAATTATCCTATTTATCATCCTCTTTCCCTATTAATCTAAATCTAAAGAGATCTTTAATTCTAAGGCCTTTAAACATTCCAAGAAGGATATTAATTACTACAAGAAGGGGTATTGTCCATAAGTTGTTTAATATGTATTCAGATACAAAATTTCGAGTAATTACAAACCAACCAAAAATAGCTACAAGTATTGTACCCAGAAGAGTTACAATTGAGCCTTTAAATGATTTCTTTATGTATTGTTTAATAAAGAAGTCTGAAAGAGCTGCTATACATATGAAGGCGAGTGGGGGAATATTAGACATATTCTCTAATCCTAAACCGAAGCTATCTATTAAGATAAAGAAAGCAACTAGAAATATTGAAAGAATTGTATAGTTTGTAGCTATACGAGTAATGTAGTGCATTCTAATTTTTTTAAGTATTGAGTAGGAGAGTAGGGAGGTGATTATAACTACCAGTGTTATTGCTAATCCATACTTTAATCCTGTGTATGAATATGCAATAGCTAGTATTATTGGTGCATATATACCGTATGTTTTATTTCCAATTACATATCTAGCAATACTTACTATTGTAGATACAACACACATAGATATTAATATTTCTAATACCATTTGTGATACTCCATGCTCAATTATCCACTTTGTTAATTCTGAGGTCTCAAACATATTTTCTTAAATGAAAAATTAGGATATTTACACCTATATTATACTTTGAATGCATATCCTTTGTCGATAAAAGAAAAGAGAGCCATAGTAATGGCTCTCTATTTCAAAAACTAACAAAAAGGTTATGCTAATTCAACAGTAGCACCAGCTTCCTCAAATTTTGCTTTGAAAGCCTCTGCATCCTCTTTTTTAACACCCTCTTTAACAGTCTGTGGAGCTGCTTCTACAAGATCTTTAGCCTCTTTAAGACCTAATTCTGTAATCTCTCTTACGACCTTGATTACACCAATCTTGTTTGAACCTGCCTCCTTAAGGACTATATTGAATACAGATTTCTCTTCTGCTTCTGGAGCTGCTTCTGTTGGTGCTGCTGCAACTGCTACTGGAGCTGCTGCACTTACTCCAAACTTATCCTCCATTACCTTGACAAGATCAGCTAGTTCTAAAACAGTCATTTTCTCGACCATTTCAATAACTTTCTGAGCATTATCAGTTAACTTTGGAAGATCTTTTACTTCGTCTGCCATTGTATGTATATTAATTAATTTAAATTATTATTAAGCTTTCTTTTCAGAAATACCTTTTAATATCATTGTTAAGCCTCTTACATTACCAGTAATAGCGTTCATAAAGCCAGTAAGAGGTGCATTCATAGTACCAACAAGTCTTGATAGTAAAACCTCTCTTGATGGAATGTCTGCTAATTGCATTACTCTGCCTGCTGTTAAAAATTCACCCTCATAAACACCACTTCTAGGAGAGAGCAGCTCCATTTCCTTTTGGACTTTCTTAACTAATTTAGCCGGTGCAGTTGGATCTTCCTCAAATGTAATTAATGCCGTAGGACCATCAAATTCTTGTACTTGTAGTGGTTGGTTTGCATCTTGTAAAGCAACTTTAAAGATACTGTTTTTAAGTACTGTAAAGTTAGCACCTACATCCTTAAGTTCTATTTTAAGTTTAGTTACAGTTGATGTATCTATTTTATCTGAGTTTACTAAGAGATATCCTGCTCTGTTCTCAATAATCTCTTTATACATCTTTAGTAACTCTTCTTTCTGAGTTCGACTTTTAGACATCTAAGTATATATTTAATTAATATTTTGAATTACTATTTACCTCACATGGATTTATCTTTATACCATGTTTCTTAGGTTAAATACTGAAGCGATTATATATTACAAAGTAGGGGAGGTCAAGAGAGGATAGTGTTATGATGTCATAGAAAAGTGTATTAGAAATACAAATTTGTTAGACAATCTAACTATCCTCTCTTGGTGAATAACCGACCATAGATAATTTTTAAATAGGCTCAAGCCCCTCCTTCTCTAATATATCCTCAATTACTATTTTCATTTGGTCCTCGGGAAGTTGAGATAGATAACTTTTAAGGATTTCATCCTCAATGGATTTTTTAATTTCATAGTTCTTACAATCTTCGCACTTCTTTCCAATCTTGAGACATTTTTTACACTTGAACATGTTATCTCCCTTTCTTTTTTAGGATTCAAAAGAGCAATTGGTCGGTTTCTCAAGTGGATTTTATAATTGATTAATGAATTTGTAAAGAAAAGTATTGTTAAACAAAAAGACCTCTTTTCAGAGGTCTTAATTAATTCAAAAACAATTATTATTATTCCGCTTTCTTATAATCTATCTTATAGCTAGGTCCCATTGTAGATGCAATATGTATTCTTTCTATAGATTGGTTATATGGTTTGCCTAATACCTCTTCTACACTAGATACTGTTGCGTGAACATTTTCAACAAGTTTTTCATCATCCATATCTAATTTGCCTGCTTTAATATGAATTACTCCAGACATATCACAAGCAAAAGTCTGTTTTCCCTTTTTGTATTCAGATATTGCAGATTTAACATCATCCGTTACTGTACCATTCTTTGGGTTTGGCATAAGACCTTTTGGACCTAACTCTTTACCAAGTACAGCTATTTTTGCCATTACAGATGGGGTAGCTATTGCAACATCAAAAGTAATTTTATTCTCTTTTACATCCTTTATTAAAGATTCTAATCCAACAAAGTCTGCACCAGCTTCTTTTGCTTCCTTTTCTTTATCAGGAGATACAAAAGCTGCAATTACAACACTCTTAACATCAGATGAGTAGGGGAGTGATAAAGCACCTTTAATAGATTTAGGATCTCTGTCTTTAGGAATTACAATATCAAAATGTACTTCTAAACTACCTACAAATTTACTATATGAAGTCTTTTTGACCTCTTTAATACCCTCTTGTAATGAGTATGATTTATTTCTATCTAAATCTTTACTTACTTTTATATATTTCTTTCCTCTTTTCATTCTATTTATTTATTAAACATTATATTTCACATTCAATACCCATCTGTTTAGCAGTACCTGCAACTATTTTAGCTGCTTGATCTGGATCAGATGTATTTAAGTCTGGCATCTTGACTTCTACAATTCGTGCAATCTGTTCTTTAGAAAGTTTTCCGACCTTATCAAGATTTGGTCTTGCAGAACCCTTCTTAATCTTTAACTCTCTTCTAATTAATTCAGAAGTTGGTGGAGTTTTTGTTATGAAATCAAAGGACCTATCATCATATATTGTAATTACTGCTGGTGTTAAAATACCGTGTCCATCCGCAGTCTTCTCATTGAATTGAGCACAGAACTCCTGAGTTGAGATTCCATATGGAGCAAGAGTTGGACCAATTGGAGGTGCAGGGGTTGCTTGTCCTGCTGGTATTGTAATCTTAATTATTGCTTTTACTGGTTTTGCCATATATTTAAATCAAAAATTTTATTAAAGTTTAGTAACCTGAGAAAAATCTAATTCTACAGGCGCTTCTCTACCAAGGAAAGATATGAGGACTTTTATCTTACCCTTTGAGTTGTCAATTTCTTCTATGCTTCCAATGAAATCAGCAAATGCACCCTCTGTAATCTTTACTGCTTCTCCTACGCTAAAGGAACTTTGGTATGAAGGTTGTTCTACCTCCATAAACTTCATTATTGCTTTTACTTCGCTTTCAGGCAGAGGTCTAGGATATTTATCTGTTTTAACAAAGCCTCTTACTCCTTCGGTATTTTTAACTATATCCCAAGTATGAGCATCTAATTCCATTTTAACAAGGACATATCCTGGAAATATCTTATCATCCATTACACTCTGTTTACCCTTTTTAACGATAATTTTCTTTTGAGTAGGAACTAATATGTCTACAATCTTGTTTCCAAGCCCAGTTGCTTCAATTCTTTGTGTTAATTCCTTTTTAATACTGTTTTCATATCCAGTCCTAATATTAAGGACATACCACTTAGCTTTTGGATTTGTTTTTTTCTTTTCTTCTGCCATTTAAATATATTTAATAGTTATATCTTAAGAAATTGTGCTAAACCCCATTGGAAAAGCACATCCATACCTAATATTATGAGTGCGATTATACCACAAAATATTACGGTATATATTGTTAATTTAAGCAATTCTACAAAGTTTAACCTCTTTGTCTGTTTATATTCATTTATTATTTCTTTAAGTATATTTTTCATTCTCTTAATTAGTAATTAAGCAGGCCCACTCCGATTCGAACGGAGGACTACGGTTTTGGAGACCGCTGTTTTACCAGTTGAAACTATGGGCCCTTACTGTTAAACAGCTTAAATTATTTTACTTTAGTCTCCTTGTGTAGTGTATGCTTTTGACAGTACCCACAATACTTTTTCTTAACAAGTTTCTCCTTTAAATTTTTACTTTTGTAAGCAGTGTAATTCTTGTTTCCACAGATTTCACACTTTAGTGCTACAATTTCTCTTTTTTCTTTAGCCATTTCCTTGCGGTTTCAAATTAAAAATAGAATAGTATGGGAAATACAAAGTATTATATTGAAATATTAGTAATAGGTCAAATATCTTTGTATATTCTTCTGCATTTGATATACTTAATTATACCTAAGTTAAGAGTACATTGATATGGAGGGAGTAAATCAGAGTGATAATATGGGTGTTATTCCTGATAGATTAATACAAAATAACAGGGGAGAACAGAATCCAGAGGAGAAGGAATTAAACGAGATATTTAAGAAAGTTCCTGAGGTTAATAGAAGAGACTTTTTAAAAATAGCGGGTATTGCAGCTTTAGGATTGTTAGCTGCTTGCGCTCCTAAGCCGGTTCAAGACACTTTAAGATATGCTACAGAGCCTAATTCTAATCCAACTACAACTCCTGAACTTGAGAAGTATGCATATGTAAAAGATCCTCAGAGATTAAACAGTAATGACTTTATAAAAGGTGCTGTAAATTTTCCTTCCGCTATTGTTGATAGATCTCCTTTTGCAATAAATGATAGGAGAGAGCCTCTCTTTTTAAGATATGGTGGTCAGTTTAGTGAGGTTACCTTCCTTCATTCTACTGGACAGAAACCTCCAGTTGTAGGAGAGATTCTTCCATTAATGTATAAAGTGCCAACAGATACCTCTCTAAGAGATATCGAGGTTGTTCCATACGCCATCTCCACTGGTTCTGAGTCTAAAAAGGTAGATTTAAATGATGGTAGGATTCACTATGTGGTTCCCATTGTTACAGCAGGGACTAACAAGGGTATTGTACAAAGGATAGAGAATGGTCAAATTGTTAATCAAGCATATCAATCATTTGATGTAATGCCAGATTCAGTATCGGGAAGTTCTAAAGGTTTTCTTTCCTGGGCTGTTCTAACTGAAATAGGTAACGAGGTAGTAGTAGAGGGTGTAGCTACCTCTAATAGTGGGGTATATATTGATCCTAATAGTGTTCCTCAGGAGGTATCTGAATTAATGGGTAATTGAAAAAGCTGGATCTGAGAGTCGAACTCAGGACCTCATTCTTACCAAGAATGTGCTCTAACCGTCTGAGCTAATCCAGCGTATGAAGTAGATTATACTATATATCCCAAATCTGTAAATTATTTCTCTTTGAGTTGGATAGTCTTTTTAAGAAAGTATATCCAAAGGGGTATTGAAACAATCATTACAGTACAAGTCATTGCAGGTGCAGATGGTGTTGAGTACATCTCTGTAGGTGGTTCAAAAAGGAAAAAATTGGTTAACAGATATGTTGATAGAGGGATTGTAATTATACCCATTAAACTGTAAATAAGAAGAGAAAGAAAGGTATATGCCTTCTTAATCCAAAGATTCATATCCTCATTTTTAATCTTTGATATACCGAATTGATGTAGTGCAAAGAGTATTGTCATAGAGAGAATGAGTGTAATACCTGTGATTAGTTCAGTTTTTCTCTGTGTACTATCAAAACAGAAGTTCTCTCCATAGAATTGTATGGTTTCACCTTGATAGCACTCTTTGAATTCTTCCATTTCCTCTCCCTCAAATTTTGGCATATCTTCTTTTTGATTTGCTTTCATTAGAGAGTAAGAAAAGGGGATTGATACTTTGTAAGAGAGTAAAACTTTCGATGTTAAGCCAGCTCCAATTACTAGAACTACTAAGGTAATTAAGGAAATTAAATAAAGGTAGAACTGAAGAAGAGTTTGAGATGTTATCTTTAATGGTTTGCTCTGTTGATTCTTTTTCATAATCATAATTATATATATTACAACTCCAATTGCAAATATTAGGGGAGTAGTAAGAAAAAAAATTGAGATAAGTCCCATAATAAACGGCTTATAATTTAATATTTAACTTCCGTAATCCCTAATCTGTTTAAGTATTAGTTTCCTAATACTTCTTACCTTGTATACACTAGATTCAATAATTGATATAGCATCGACAAATATTGTTCCATCATATTTAGCATCTTTTTGAAGTCTAAGTACATGGATATCAAACTGTTCATTTATTAATGCAGTTATCTCTTCCTCTTTAACCTTTATTAATGCTAATTTTCTTTCATCAGAAGTAATAATATTTTTTTCAATATCTCTAAATAGATCAATTAATCTGTTATGTATATCTGTTAATTTTTCAATATTTATCTCTTTGTTAGACATACCCAGTTTATGCATTCTAAGAAATACTTGAGATAGGTCATTACCTAAATCTCCTAGCTGTTCAATTGTATTTGAGATTTTAATTAATGTGACAGTAGCGTGAGCATCCCTTGGGCTAAGTTTTACTTGTGTTAACTGTAATATGGCTTTCGTTATTTCATCATCTAAGTAGTCATTAAGAGTCTCAAACTTTGATATCTCCATTTGAGTCGTATTACTGGGGTTATAAAATAGGGATATGGCTTTTTGATATAGCTTAATAGTATTCTCAATGGAGTAGGTGATTTCTAATTTAATGCAATTTATTCTTTTTCTTGGCTTACCTTTTTCATCACCCTTTAGATATTTTGTTTTAAATAGTATTTCTTCTTCATTTCCTTTTACTAAGGTAATGACTAATTTCTCAAATGGTTTGGAAAAAGTTAAAAAGATTAACGTAGCGATTACATTAAATATTAAATGTGCTAAGGCTGTTTGTACTCCTGGGTCTGAAGAAAGGTATTGCATACTCCAAGAGAAAGGTTTGATTAAAAACATAAAGATAAAGGTGCCTATGGCATCAAACATAAAGTCTGCGACTGCAACTCTTTTAGCAAAGAGATTTAATCTTACAGCAGCAATTAAAGCAGTAAGATTTGTTCCTACATTCGCTCCCAAGACCATAGGTATCGCTACTTCAATGGGGATTAGACCGTTTTGGGCGAGTATAACAATTATTCCAGTGGTAACCGAACTAGAGTGAATTAAAGCAGTAAACAGGGCACTTACAGAAAAGGCAACTAATGGGTTTGAGAGGTTAGAAAACAGTTGCATTACTTCTGGATTACTTTTCAAAGGTTCAATTGCCGAGGAAATAAGAGTTAGAGATAGTAATAGGAATCCAATATGAAAAATGGGTTTGCTTATTATTTTTGTTTTTTTACCAATTGCACCTAAAAGCAGGCCTACGATCATTAAAAGAGGAGCAAGTATAGTTGAATCAAGTAGTACTAATTGTGCGGTTACTGTTGTTCCAATATTACTTCCAAAGAGAATTCCTAGACTGTTATGAAATGAAATTACTCCAGTATTTACCAAAAGAATTGTCATTACACCAACGGCAGTACTTGATTGAAGTAGTGCTGTTAAGAGAGCTCCAAAAAGGGTACCTAGATATTTGTTTTTTGCTAATTTACCTAATATTTCTCTAAATTTGTTTGAAGCAAGATCTTGTATTTCTTTACTTAAAGCATCAATTGCATAAAGAAAGAGTATTAATGCAGAAATAAAGGCGAGAGCAATTTGAAGATATTCTGTTTTAAAAATGTCCATATGTTAAATTTAACATATTTATTGATATTAGTAATACATTTAAACAGAGTGGAAACACTATGAGATAAAAAATGCAGAGGACTGGATTTGAACCAGTGTATCCCGAAGGAGTCGGATTTACAGTCCGATGCGTTTGACCGCTCCGCCACCTCTGCACTAAGCCGAAGGAGAGATTCGAACTCTCGACCTACTGTTTACAAAACAGTTGCTCTGACCAACTGAGCTACTTCGGCAATTAACAAGGCAAGTTTAATATATTAGGGTGATATAGTCAATAAAAAGACGCCCCAGTCGGAGAGGGATCGTAGAGCTCTTCCATTTAAAGGTGGAACCCCTCAACTTAGACCCAAAGGTTTAAGCGATTTCGGGACTCCCAGTTAATGGTTGTGGAGCTACGAACCTCTATGTCCAACTGGGACAATATATTCTACTATAATTTGGGATTAGAATCAAAATCCTAGTAGTAATAGTAGAGAGTTAAGAGTAGAAAAAATAAAAGTGGAAACATACTTGGAGAAAGGAGATATTGGTAAAACCAAAATGATAATTAGAAACAAAGAATACTTTTCTAACTGCTCCCAGTAGTACCTTAAGTTCTTGGGAAGTATTGCTCTTACTATCTTATGTCCATCAAGTGGTGGAATAGGGAGTAGGTTAAAAATTCCTAAAGCGAGATTTATAGTGGCAAATGTCAATAGTAGAAATGCTATAAGGGATTGGGGGTCTTTTACAAATATATGGTTAATAACGGCAACAATGCTAGCCATAATAAAATTGGATAATGGTCCAGCAAATGCTGTAATTGCTGTATACAGTTCTCTTTTTTCAAAGTTGTATTCATTTATTGGTACTGGCTTACTCCATCCAAATCTAAAAAGTATCATTGAAATAGCCCCTATTGGATCTATATGTTTAATTGGGTTTAATGTAAGTCTCCCCTCTGCTTTTGCAGTTGGGTCTCCTAGTTTAAAAGCTGTGTATCCATGTGAGTATTCGTGTATTGTTGAGGCTACCAATATAGATGGGACAGCAACTATAATCCAATATATAAATTCGCTAAATGATGAAAACATAAATATTAATCTTGATAATTACAATTCTTTTTGATAATATCATCTAGTTTAATATTCTTCAATTAAAAATAAGAGAGAAAAATGGCAAAAGTTTGTGAATTATGTTCAAAATCTACGGTAGCTGGTAAAAGGATACAGCATCACCACTCAATAGGGTGGAGATTTAAGGCTCCTAAAAGTAAAAGGACCTTTAAGCCAAATATTAGAAAGATTAAGGTAGATGTAGATGGTAATACTCAGAGCATCTATGTTTGTATGAAGTGTTATAAAAAGCTTCAATCACAATCCCAAGAGTAATTGTATATATTTTTTCCTCGTCTTGAGTAAATATTAGTGGTAAAATCATCTAAAATAAGATGGTATTTTTAAATAATGAAAGTATTTGATTCAATTTGGAATATATTTACATATGATTTAGGTATGGATTTAGGTACTGCAAATACAATAGTTTATCTTAGAGGAGAGGGTATTGTTGTTTCTGAACCATCTGTTGTAGCTATCGATAAGAGAACAAAGCAGGTATTAGCTGTAGGTCAAGCTGCAAGAGAGATGATAGGTAGGACTCCTGCAAATATTGTTGCTGTAAGGCCTTTAAAAGATGGTGTTATTTCCGATTTTGATACTACACAGGCAATGATTCATCACTTTATCAAAAGTGCTCATTCTAACTATATTAAAGGTTTTAAAATACCAAGACCTAGGATAGTTGTTGGTGTACCTTCCTCGGTAACTGAAGTAGAGAGACAAGCAGTAATTGATGCTGCTAAAACAGCTGGTGCAAGAGATGTTTTTATTGTTGAAGAGGCTATGGCTGCTGCAATAGGAGTGGGTCTTCCGATAGAGGAAGCCTCAGGTAGTATGATTGTTGATATAGGTGGGGGAACTACCGGTATAGCTATACTTTCTTTGGGGGATATTGTTGTTGACAACACAATTAGAATTGCTGGTGATGAGATGAACCAAGATATTGTTGACTATGTTAGAGAAAAGTACAACATATTAATTGGTGAGAGAAGCGCAGAGGATATTAAAATTGCAATAGGTTCTGCTTCTCCATTAAAAGAAGAGAAAGAGATTGAAATACAGGGTAGAGACTTGTTATCAGGACTCCCTAAATCTATAAGATTTACAAGTACAGAGGTTAGAGAAGCAATTAGTACCTCTCTAACTCAGATTACTGATGCAGTAAAAGATGCAATTGAAGACACTCCACCAGAATTAATTAAAGATATATATAGTGATGGAATATTTGTAGCAGGAGGTGGCGCCTTAATTAAAGGATTAGATACATATTGGAAAGAGGAATTAAATATTCCAATTAATATTGTTGAAGAGCCAATGGCAGCCGTTGCAAAAGGAACTTCAAAGATGTTAGATCACATTGATTTGTTACAGAGAGTTCAAAGATCTTGGGATGAGATTATTTAATAACCGAATACGATGAAAAGGAAGTTTGACTTTAAAAGTTATTCTAAGTTTCTCTACTTAATATTTTCCATAATATTGGTGCTTTTAGGTCAGACAACCTTAGGGGATAGGGTTAAGTATCCTTTTGCATATATTTTCTCTCCTATTCATGTTTATGGTAGTAATGCCGGTAAAAAAGTAAATAACTGGAAAGAGGCATTGATTGATGCATCTAGCTATATTACGGAATTTAATGAGATGAAAGAGGAGATAGCGAAATTAAAGGTAGAGAACTCTGAGAAGTTACTAGACTATAATGAGTATCTAAGTTTGAAAGAACAAAGCTCCTTTCTTATTAACGAAAGAGAGTATATTCAAGCTAAGATAATTACCGATAACTCTCAAGGTAGTATTTTGATAAATGTAGGAAAGGAAAACGGTATTGAAATAGGAGATATTGTAATACTGGGAAGGGTGTATATAGGAATGATTTCTGATGTTTCTCTGTATAGTAGTAGGGTAAGATTGCCATTAAATCCCTCTAGTAGTTTTGAAGTTGTTGTACTACCTGGAAGTATAGATTTAAATAAGGAAAATAGAATAGATAGTTTAGTTAAATCCACAGGAGTGGTAATAGGCAAATCAGATAATATATTAATTGAGAATCTAGGAATTAATTCTGATGTTAAAGAGGGAGATTTTGTTTTAATAAGAGATAGTAGAGTAGAGGATATATTTGTATTAGGTACTTTAGTTGGTGTATCTAATAATCCAGCATCTACAAATAAGAGTGGATTTGTATCTCCGATATTCGATTATGGGAATATATTAAATGTATATGTAATAAAGAAATGATAGAGGTATTATTAATTATAATTTCAATATTTGTATTACTTTTCTTAGAGAGTTTTCTCTTTGAGTTATTTTCTTTTTCGATTCTAATATTAGTTCTTTTACTACTTTGGAAAAGAATTAACCCGGTTGTTTACTATATACTAATTACTTTCTTCGCTATAACTTTGGATTCTGTAAATCATTTTCCTTTAGGTACACATGTTTTAGTTATATCAATCCTACTCTTTGTTTTTGATCTGCTTTCAATAGTGATACCCTCTGAGGGGAAATTACACTATCTAACTATTTTACTTTCGACATTCCTTTACTACATACTACTTTTGCTAATAGGTTCATTGCTTCAAGATGGGGCATTTCCTAAGGTTTGGGGTAGTTTAGTAAATATAGCAGTAGTAAGTGGTATAACTACTATCCTTTATGCTTTTGTTAATAGGTTTTTGAAATCAATTCAGTATGAGGGATCAAAAAGTAGGCTTACTTTAGATTAATATATATGGCAAAGATAGAGTTTGATAAAAAATTAGTTTCTAAAAAGATGCATAAACCTATTGTTAATAACAACGGTAATGTGTCTGTAAAGAGGAAGGGGAAGATATCTAAGGTGATTTTGGGAAAGGGCAACGAGGTACGTATCTCTGGGTGGAATTTCATATACGCCTTCTTACTGTTTTCATTAGTCTTTTTTGTATTAATAATAAATTTGGTTAAACTCCAAGTTGTTCAGGGTGAGGAGATGTTGACAAGATCTAAGGATAACAAAGTAAGGATAACCTCTGTAGATGCCTTTAGAGGCGTTATTTTTGATTCAAAGGGTCAAAAGCTAGTAGAGAACGTATCCTCGGTAAATGTATATCTTTTACTTGAGAAATATTACAAAGAGGATGGGCTTGATAATCAAGGAATTGAAGATACTCTTGATACCCTTGGGGGTATATTGGGAGATAGTTGGAAACAAACAGAAAGTGATGGGACTAAGTATACATCGCTTTCAGACAGGGTTTTTTCTATATATAAAAAAGAAGAATATACTAATAAAATTCTTTTGGCTTCTGATATAAGTAATGATTTGGTAATTAAAATTAAAGCAATGGGAGATTCTTTAGAGGGAGTTACACTTGATAATGGTAATAAAAGGAGATATTTAGAAGGTGAAATCTTTTCCCATCTTTTAGGATATACCTCAGAGGCCTCTGAAAATGATCTTGAAAAATACCCTCATCTTACAGTTGGGGATATTGTTGGGAAATCAGGAGTTGAGAAATTCTATGAAAATCAATTAAAAGGAACAAAGGGGAAAATAGCTCAAGAGATAGATGTATTCGGAAGAAGTGTCTCAAATACACAGTATACACTTAGTAAACCTGTATCTGGAAAAAGCTTGTATTTGAGTATTAACTCAGATATTCAAAAAGAGATGTATAGGGTATTAAAGGATGCTGTTGATAATAATTCTGCTGCTGGTGGAGCAGGGGTAATTGAAGATGTTAACAGTGGGGAAATCCTCGCTATTGTAAGCTACCCTTCGTATGATAACAATCTTTTTGTTAATGGGATTTCTCAAAATGAATATGATAAGTTAATAAAAGATAGGAGAAACCCTCTTTTAGATAGAAGTATAGCTGCTCAAATTCCTCCAGGTTCAACATTTAAAACAATAGTTGCGGCTGCAGGTTTAGAAGCAGGAGTAATTAACAAAAACAGTAAATACATAAGTAGAACAGGGTATACATTCTCTAACGGAGCTCCTTTTCAAGAGTTTAGAAATCATTCATATGGGACATTAAGTGTGACAGATGCTTTAATGGTCTCATCTAATATATTCTTTTGTGAAATGATTAGAGATTGGAGTATGAATGAGTTAGTAAAATATTTAGAAGCTTTTGGAATAGGTCAAAGTACTGGTATAGATATCCCTGGAGAGATGCCTGGTAGAATGCCATCTCCAGAAAACAAAAAGATATTATCACAAACCAGTAGTCCTTGGTTAGAGGAAATATGGTACCCAGAGGGAGACTCATGCAATTCAGTAATAGGGCAGGGTATTACTTTAGTAACACCAATACAGATGTCTAATTGGATAGCAGCAATAGCCAATGGAGGAACACTACATACTCCTCATATAGCAAAGAAGTTTGTTGATGAGAACGGTTTTGAGTATGAAATAGAGCATAAACCTTTAAGAGAGGAGATTGTATCTCAAAATTCTTTAGATGTAGTTAAACAGGGTATGTGGGAGGTTGTATACGGTTCTAGGGGAATTGCAAAGTCATTAGGATCTACCGGTACTGTTGTTGCAGCAAAAACAGGTACTGCTGAGTTTGGGAAATTAAATAGTAAGGGGGTATATGAAGATACTCATGCATGGGCAGCAGGTTTTTTCCCGTATAAGAATCCTAAATATTCATTCTCAATACTGCTAGAAGATGGAGGGTCAAGTTCTAATTCAGTGGCCGCTATTAAACAGTTAATTACTTGGATGGTGGCTAATGGGTTTGTAGAGTAAAGTTAAAGATTTTTTCATTTAAAAGAGGTAATATACAGGAAGCGAGTATTTGACATATATTTAAGTATTGTGTATTTTTACGTTGATTATGAAAGAAAAAATGAGTTACAAGAATTTGTTAATCGTTGAGTCTCCAGCTAAGGCTAAGACAATAAACAAGTATTTAGGAAAAGAGTATAAGGTAATGGCTACGGTAGGCCATGTAATAGATTTGCCCAAGAGTGATTTAGGAGTAGATGTAGAGAATGGGTATAAACCTCTTTTTGAAACAATATATGGAAAGGGTATGATTCTAAAGGATTTAAAAAAGGCTGTTCCTAAGGAAGGAAAAGTATATCTTGCAATGGACCCAGATAGAGAAGGGGAAGCTATTGCTTGGCATGTAAATGATTTTTTAAAATTAAAAAACTCTAAAAGAGTAACATTCCATGAAATTACGAAAGATGCAATTTTAGAGGCAATTAAAAATGCAGCAAAGATAAACAACAATTTAGTAGAAGCACAAAAAGCTAGAAGAGTATTAGATAGACTCTTTGGATACAAACTCTCTGAATTACTTTGGAAAAAGATTTGGTACGGTCTTTCTGCTGGTAGAGTTCAATCTGTTGCTTTAAGAATCATCGTAGAAAGAGAGGAAGAAAGAGAGGCCTTTAAACCTGAAGAGTATTGGAATTTCTTAGTAAAAGTAAGGAAAGAGAAAGAGAATTTGGAAATTAAATTACTTAAAAAAGATGGTAAAAAATATATCCCGAAAGATTCAAAAGAGGTAGATTCTTTGAAAAAAGAGTTAGGGGATAGC
>JAAZAL010000120.1 GCA_012514355.1 Candidatus Dojkabacteria bacterium | reverse complement strand
TGATTTTGTGTAAGGTTATAAAGTACATAGCTTTGATCCTTACTTTTGTCTTTGGCTTTTTTTAATAGATATCTACCTCCTTTCTTTTGAATATTTGCATAATGGCCTGTTGCTACATACTCAATTCCTAATTCCTTAGCTTTCTTTGTTAAGGAGTCAAATTTAATATATCTATTACACGCAGTACAAGGATTAGGCGTTCGACCTTTTTCATATTCAGAGATAAAGTATTCGATTATTTCTTTTTTAAATTCTTGCTCCATATCCAAAACAATAAACTGGATATCAAGTGCTTCTGCCAGATTTCTAGCATCATCACTATTTGAATAGCTATGGAGTTTAAGATATGCCCCTATTACATCGTAGCCCATTTTTTTAAGTAGGTATGCAGCCACACCGCTATCTACCCCACCACTTATACCCAACAAAACTTTTTGATTATTTCCCCTTCCCATTCTTTTTGTAGTAATCATCTATTGCTGCCTTAATTCCAGCTTCTGCAAGATTAGAGCAGTGCATTTTAACCGGAGGTAATCCGTCTAATGCTTCTGCTACTTGTTTATTAGTTATCTCTAGTGCCTCATTAATATTTTTTCCTTTAACCATCTCTGTTACCATACTACTAGTAGCAACCGCTGCACCACATCCAAATGTTTTAAACTTAATATCTGTTATTATATTCTCTTTAACCTTAATATACATTCTCATTATGTCTCCACATCTAGGATTTCCTACTTCTCCTATTCCATCTGCATCTTCTATCTCTCCTACATTTCTTGGATTAAAGAAGTGATCCATTACTTTTTTACTGTAATCTTCCATATTTTTATTTCTCATTAATTAAAGGTGACATATTTCTAAGATTCTGAATAATTGGGGGTAATGTTTCTAATACATACTCTATCTCTTCTTGGGTATTTTCTTCTGACAGAGTTAATCTTAAAGATCCATGTGCTATCTCATGTGGTAGTCCTATTGCAAGTAGAACATGAGATGGATTTAGTGAGCCAGAGGTACATGCCGAGCCACTAGATGCACATATCCCTTTCATATCAAGCAATAGTAATATTGATTCTCCTTCTATATATTTAAAACACACATTTACATTTCCTGGTAAACGATTTATTGGGTCTCCATTTAATATAGTGTCAGGGATACTCTCCATTATTCCTTTTATTAATCTCTCTCTTAGTGTTATTAAGTATTTACTTTTCTTTTCTATGTCTATTGTTGCTAATTCAATTGCTTTTCCAAGACCTACTATTCCTGCTACATTTTCAGTTCCAGCACGCATATTTTTTTCTTGTCCTCCTCCATGAATCATATTGGAGATTTTTACTCCTTTTCTAATATACAGAACCCCTACTCCTTTAGGGCCATGGAATTTATGAGCAGAAAGGGAAAGTAAATCAATATTTAACTCCTTAAGATTAATTGGGATATTTCCAATTGCTTGTACTGCGTCTGTATGAAAGTAAATATTATTTTCTTTAGCAATTTCTCCTATCTCTTTAATTGGTTGAATACTCCCTATTTCATTGTTTGCATACATTATTGAAATTAATATTGTATCTTTCCTAATTGCCTTTTTAAGATCATTTATATCAATTATTCCATTACTTTTTACTGGTAGATATGTAATTTCAAAACCATATTTTTCTAAATATTTACATGTATGAAGAACTGCATGATGTTCAATACTTGTAGTGATAATATGTTTTCCTTTGTTTTCATTTGCAAAAGCTACTCCCTTTATTGCCCAGTTATCAGATTCACTTCCTCCACTTGTAAAATATATTTCATTAGTATCACAACTCAGAGCTTTTGCAACTAGTTCTCTAGCATTCTCAACTGCTTTTCTACTCTCTCTTCCTATTGAATATATACTTGATGGGTTTCCGTATCCTGTTGTAAGGTATGGCATCATACTATCCAAGACTTCTGAAGATATTCTAGTAGTAGCTGAATTGTCCATATATATTAACTCCTTCATATACATGATTCTATCATGAAAATATTGATTTTAGTTAACTAAATCTTTCTACTATCGTATGCCCAATGCAGAACTGCTTGTCTTTGCCTCTTTCTACATTCTAGATCTAAGGGTTTACAATTTTTCTCAATAGCAGATATATGTCTTTGAATAGCTTTCCATCTTTTAATTTGTCTCTCGTCTTCTGGAGGTATTCTTCTTCCCATATAGTATCGACAGTACCATTGAAACCATCCCCTTGGGTCGTCTTTGTATATCCATCCTTTCTTTCTCCAGTAAGATAGAGGCATACTAGCATTTACTTTAAAATAGTTAAGTGAAATATCTTTTTTAAGTGGTGAAAGTTTAGCATTTTTAAACCACCCTTTAGGGAATTCGTTTTTACAATCTGTCATATATTTACCACCAAAAACTCCTAACTCCAACATTTCTTTGGGGGTAAGTTCTGGTTTAAAATCAGGGTCAAAATTCTTTCCTATTGGTTCTACTAAATAGTAAATATAATCTTGTTGCATTAAATCATTTACAACAAATTTTCTGCTCATTTACGGTCTTAATGTTCCTCCAAATACCTGCCATGCAAGTAACGTTTTAGCAACTAAGGAGAGTACAATATATGCTGTTTCTCCATATAGATAGTTCTTCCAAGGTCCAATCTTTTTATATTGTAAGAACATATTTATTGCGAATGTATTAAAGAATATAAATATACTTACATATATCCAATATACAAAAGTTGGAATATTCCCACCACCGAACTCTCTTGCTGAAAACACATAAATACCAAATACTATCCAAGGGATAATTCCTGCTAAACTACCAATTATGAAATCTAACCATTTAATCTTTTTTTCTCCTTGATTATGTATTTCCATTGCCAAACCAGTAAGATTCATTATTGCATCTAAGAAAAATATCATCACTAAACTTGAAAGATCATATATTCCAGTTAAAAAACTAATAGCAATCATCATTACACTTGCACTTAAGGCGTATTCAAACCATCTTACTTTGTTAATCCCTTTCTTTAAATTCTCTTCATATTTCTTTCTATATACTGTTGAGATGAAGAGATGTGCTGTAGCACTCATAAAGAAAAATATTGCAACAAACCAAGCAATATTTACCTCACCAATCTGCTCTGAAGCTGGAAGAAGTTTCTGTAACTCTGAATTGTATTTGAGAAAGTTTACAGTGATTGGAACTACTCCTTTATCAGGATCAGAAAGAAAGAGAACGACAACTCCTTGTATTAGGTGAAAAAAACCCATTACAAGATTAAATATATTTAACTTTTTGAACTTATCCATCCTTAAGTAAGGGTAACAATTTATATATTACAGGATATCATAGAAAGTATTTTTGTAAAAGAATGTAACCAATTTTTTAGACCTAAAATCGTGTTGATGTATCTTCATCTCTTGACTTTTCTTTTAGTATTGAACCCTACGTATTAAATTATTGAGAATTCTCTGAGAGTCTGCGGATTT
>JAAZAL010000119.1 GCA_012514355.1 Candidatus Dojkabacteria bacterium | reverse complement strand
CAATATTTACCAAAATCCTAATATGATATCAGAAAAGAGAGTTTTAAAACCTAAGATAGATGCCCTGGTTCACTACATTGGTAAACTTGCAACAGAGAAAGATTACAGCAGATACAGTATTACATGCATAGAGGATTGGAGTATTGTATCTTTAAATAGAAAAGATTTCTTACAATATGTTTCTGATCAATTAAAACAACTTTACGGTATTGAGATTGAAGAGATTAGAAACTATGTAATTAAAAGATAACAAATGGGCGATATAGGATTCGAACCTATGACCCCTTCGGTGTAAACGAAGTGCTCTAGCCAGCTGAGCTAATCGCCCTAAACAGAGAGTATTTTATCAGAAATATCCCCTTTATTCTACTTCCTTGTTTTCAACCCACAGTAAATGAGTATTTCCAGAACCAGTAAATACAGTACACTTTGCTATCTTACTGTCGTCTCTCTCTTCAGATAAAACAATAGGAAAATCAATCCTCCCAATACCCTCATTACACACATAGCTATACACATCTAACTTCCCTTCTTTTATACATTCACTACCCTGGGCATATATTATTGCCTCAGAGATAAACATCTCATTACAAACGGAATCTCTGTATGAAAGTACTCTGGCAGTAGGTTTAAAACCATCTAAAATCTTAACAAAACCAAATACAAACATTGCTAGGAAAACAAATATCAAAATAGGCATAAACTTTCTCTCTTTACCCATAGCCATGGCAGTGTGTACTAAAGTAAAAATGCCGAGGACAGGAGTTGAACCTGCACGAGAGTATAAGTCCCACTACCACCTCAAGGTAGCGTGTCTGCCAATTTCACCACCTCGGCATATAGATATTCTATCAGATTACTTCAAATATATGAATATATTTATTACTTTTTGTAAGATACAATATTTAAAGTTTTTCTAGGGAACTAAGCACTTTCCTCACCATTTCTTTACTAGGCACTTTCTTAGAATCACCAAAAGAATGCCCCATATCCATCAATATTGGACCTGCAACTTTCCCTAGTTGACTTGGTTCAACTAAGATAAGTGTTGCACCGGCAACTATACAAGTTAGTGGCATTACAGTCTTAAAAACACCTAATTCTGTATTTATAACCCCCTTACCCAGTTTAAATGCATATTCTTGCCAATTAGATGCATCTGAAAGGTCTCTAAACCAATTTTCAAAATGCTTAGAAACTTTTGAATTTGGGAAAACTTTTGAAAGAGTATTCGCATTTCTCCTATATCTATCCTTTACCCAGGAAAATATCTTTCCATTATTCCTTTCGCCTTTTAAATTATTGTTTATAACATTACTTACTAGCTGTCCAATCTCCTCGGTAGTAGCATGTAAACGAGGATCTACCTGATTTACTCTCTCTGCTATTTCTTTATATATGCCTGATTGTTCTAATATCTTATCTGAGTCTACTAAAAAATCTCCTCCTCTGTTATTATTCTCAAAGATTCTATTAAAATATGAGAATAGTGTCTCCGTTTCTGTTTCCGCTCCTGTTTCCACTTCTACTTCCATTCCCTCTTTATCGTTGTAATTATCTTTAACACTACTGTCTGAGAATCTGTTTAAATATGAGAAGATTGTTTCTCCTTTCTCTCCCATTTTTCTGTATTTAATAATTAATATTATTTAATATCTTTAATAGGTCCATAGTATTCTTCGCTCCTTCTTCCGATAGCATTGTCTTTGCTAATTCCTTTAAATCTAATGCAAACTCATACGGATTTGATACAGCGAAAATCTCACATAAAGGCTCCTCTCTACCCTTTAACTTAAATTTAATATTACCTGCACCGTTTTTTTCAATATCCCTTATAAAACCAATTCTTTTTGTTCTAAATATTGAAGTGTACGTATTTGCGATATCCAAGGTAAGGTCTACTAATGGAACTAAATCTACCTCCATCTCAAGGACCTCTGCTATCTGATTCCAAGTAAGCATTTCAGAGTCTGGACCACCATCATATTCTCTAGCCCATTTTTCAATACTCTCCCCTTTATAAATTTCCTGAACTTTCTTTTTATTGTACATTGACTTATATGGATTTGAAATTCTAAGACCATCAGGTGTAACAATTATTGCCTGACCTAGCCCTCTTCCAAATCTAAGGTATTTAAGATTTTCCCAAAGGTTTCTATATCTCTCTAATCCTTCCTCCGTTTCAGTAAAACCAAGTTTCTTTAATTTATCATTAATAGATTGCATCTTATGCATCTTCTGCCTTGTGTCAGGAACATATCCTTCAAATTGCTTTCCAACTGTATTAACAGTCTTTCTAATACCATCTCTGGCGGACATATCTCTTCCTCTTTCCAGAATTGTACAAAAGATTGTACCTGCAATAGTTGCAGATTTTCTCCTGTCTCCATCTATCATTGAAACAATCTGTTCAATACAGGTGTTTTCGAGAAAATCATTTAGCAAAGAGTTCCTAGCAAACCGCTCAGAATCATATGCAATCTTTAAAGAGTCTACAGTATATGGCCAAATTCGATTCAATGAATCTAAAATATCACTTTTAATATCTCTTACATCATTTTTATATTCCTGATTACCACTTAACCATGTTGAAACTACAGTATCTAAAGATTCTATATCCCCTGATAGGATTCTCACTTTCACATACCAAGGCAAGTAATTTAAGGAGAAGTGCTGTTGTTGTATTGGGTTAAAATTATATATCTGATGCTCACTTATATTAGCTGTATACTCAATATCTAGCCCACTTGGCAAAAAGAATCCTGATCTAGACTTGTCGTTTCTCTTATTTTTATTTTCTATATCATCAACTCTCCATTCATAGAGTGTTGGAGTAAGTAATGTACCAACAATTTTTTCAAGAAAATCAGAATATTGAACATAACTAAGATTAAGAGTGTTCTCTTCTTTTTTGGTTTCAAAACCCGATGCCTTAAGAGCAAGAAAAAGTCCGTTGTTATTTCCTATATCTTCACAATTTAATTGTATACCATTATCAATATTAACGAAATTAATTCCTTGAATTTCTAACTCTGAAACTAATGCACTATACCTGCTTAAATACTCTTGCAATAATTCTATCCGATTTTTTTCATCCTTATATCTCTCATTAACACTTACTTTTACAACAGGGGGGTTACATATCTCATAAACATTTTGTATTATTACCCTTTCTGTTTCTTCCCTATCAGATAGTATAGGGTCATCGACAGTTAGAGTCTTTTCTCCATTCAACTCCTGTTTTTTTATTTCCTTCATCTTTTGGTAAAACAGATTTAATGTCCTTACGCTGTCAAAGTAATTCTTATCCTTATCAGTATTTGCATTATTAATGAAATTATCCATTACTTGTAAAAACAAACTTTGATCTTGTTCACAAAGGGATGATAAAAGTTCATAGTTTCTATCCTTATGATTAAGAAAATACTGAATCCACCCCTGGGTATCTACGAAGAAGGCAATATTCTCCTTGGTTGTAAGGTCCTGTTCTAGTGTCCCCCAAAGCTTTATTTTGTCAATTATTTTTCTATTATCCATCTCATCTTCCCTTTCAGAGTATCTATCATATGTAAGCATATTTATATCCTTGTAATTAGCTGAGAAGAATAGGTACAACATGCGACGTGCTACACTCTTCTCCTTCTCTGATAAATCCTTACGCGTAACATAAGCCTCTAAATATCCAGATACGACATCCATATACACATATGGTGCATCTACATACATTTGCATAAGTACTTTCCACCTTTCAGCACCTGCGTTCTCCCTATCAAAAGTGTCAGGATTATTTAAGGCAAGACCAACTAACTCATCGTATGTAATACTAGTTTCCTCACTCTTAATATTTTCTTGAATCCTTTCCTCTCTTCTTTCTCTACTTTTTAACCTCTTTAATTGCTGTTCTCTTTGAGATGGAGTTAGTGATTTGTCTTTCAATATCTTAGTTTTATCCAGAATTCTATCCTCAAATCTATACCTTCTTAATCCAGCTTCCTTAGCTTCTTGTTTGCGAGCTTTCTCAAGTTCCTCCTCACTATTCTCAAACATCCTTAAGGAATTAACAATAAAAGTTAACTCAGGATCGAAAAGTAAGTTCGAAAGAAACTTCTTAGCAACTAATGAGACGGTTTCTTCATCACTATCTCTAAGTTTTGCAACTTTATCTATAAAATTTACATATGGATACTTTTTATCCTTTTTTGAGAAGTACTGTTTAAATAATTCAAAATCACTTGGATTATTTATTCTCTTTACAACTTGATCTCTAAACTTTTGATACTCGCCTTCAAGAATTCCAGGAAGTTTCAATATCTCCCATGTATTCCTAAACTCGTTATACTCTTCTTCTTTAATTTTGGGCCTATGTGAATATGGGCTTTCTATTTTACCTCCAAGTTCTAACACATCTTTATATGACTTATGTGTATCATCTAAAACCTGCGCAGCACTTATACCACCCTCTTGTTCAAATTTTATCAATTTAACAATATTTCTACCTTTCTTCCAATACTCTAAGTGTGAGTAAGCGTGTTTAAGAAGATAACTATCTACTGT
>JAAZAL010000118.1 GCA_012514355.1 Candidatus Dojkabacteria bacterium | reverse complement strand
AGGTTGTGGTGTTTACTATCCAAAGCCACTACATCTTCATGAGCATTTTAGAAAAATGGGGTATAAAGAGGGTGATTTCCCAGTTTCTGAGAAACTTTCTAAAGAGGTTCTCTCTTTGCCTGTTAATCCATTTGTTACTGAAAAGGATGTTGAATTTGTAATTGGAAAGATAAAAGAATTTTCTAAGAAATAAATTTTTATTAGTTTCTATCTTGAATAATCAGAATGAAACAATTGCCATTTGTGGTCTTGGCTATGTTGGATACCCAGTTGCAATGCTATTTGCTGATGCAGGTTTTAATGTAATTGGGGTAGATATCTTAGAAGAAAGAGTACAGAGATTAAATGAGGGAGAAAACCCAATAAAAGGTCAGGAGCCGGGATTAGATGAATTAGTAGAGAAAGTTATTAAAAAAGGTAATTTTAGAGCAACTGCGGATGTTAAAGAGTATTGTAAGGCTGACTTCATTATAGTAGCAGTTCAAACTCCTGTGGCAGAAGAAAACAAAAAACCAACATATGAGAATTTAAAGGCAGCTTTAAGAAGTATAGGACAGAATATGAAAAAGGGTGTTACTGTAGTTATTGAATCAACAATAGCTCCTGGTACTATGGAACATGTTGTAAAACCAATTTTAGAGGAAGAATCAAAAATGATTGCGGGAAAAGATTTCTATCTTGCTAATTGCCCTGAAAGATTAATGCCAGGTCATCTATTAGAAAATATTAGGTATTACAATCGAGTAGTTGGTGGATGGACCCCAGAGTCAGCAACAAAAGTAAAAGAGTTATACAAACATGTAATACAAGGAGAGTTAGAGGAAACAGATTGTATTACAGCAGAGATAGTAAAGGCAGGAGAGAATACATATAGAGATGTTCAGATAGCATTTGCAAATGAGATGGCACTTCTTTGTGAGGCGTACAAAGCAAATGTTTGGGAAGTAAGGAAATTAATTAATAACTGTAAAAAGGTTACAGAAACTAGACCGGAGGCATTAAGACAGATGCATTTCCCTGGTGCTGGTGTAGGTGGTCACTGTATTCCTAAGGATTCTTGGTTACTAATCCATGAGGTAAGGGATATTGTTAATCCTAAACTTATACCTACTGCTAGATATATCAATGATTTTATGCCTATTCATATGTTTGAACTATTAGAGAGTGCAGTTAAGGAGGTTGGAAAAGAAATAAAAGACCTAGATGTATTGGTTTTGGGTTGGGCATATGATGCTAATTCGGATGATGATAGGAATACTCCTACCAAGCCTTTTATAGAGAAATTAGAGGAAGCAGGAGTAAAATATGAAATACATGATTCATTTATTGATGAGTACAAGGGTAATATTAAGGAGATATTAAAGGGTAAAGATGCAATAGTGTTAATGACGGGTCATGATGAATACAAAGGATTAAAGTATGAAGAGATTCTAGGAGTAATGAATGAGAAACCTATTATCATTGATGGTAGGAATATTTTTGATAAAGAGAAAGTAAGAAAGGCGGGCTTTGTATATAAGGGGGTTGGGAATATATAATTCATTTATTATTGATATAATTAGTCTATGTTAAATAAGAAAACAATTGCAGTTGTAGTTCCTGCATATAATGAAGAGAAACAAATAGGGAAGGTAATTGAAACTATGCCTGATTTTGTTGATAGGATAGTTATTGTTAATGATAAGAGTAAGGATAATACTCAAGAGGTTGTAATGGAGTATATTAAAAATGATAAGTCCGAGGTAAGAGATTTAAATCATAGAAAGAAAATTATTCCTAATGGCTATAATCATGCAGAGGTAATTGCTGAAAAAATTGTTGGTGAAGAAAAAGTTAGATTTTTACCATCTGAAGTAAAAAATAAGCACCCTAAAAATTCTAGAATAATATTGATTAATCATTTAAAAAATGGTTCTGTAGGAGCAGCTATAGCTACTGGATACAGATGGTGTATGGAAAACAATATTGATTGTACTGCAGTAATGGGTGGAGATGGACAGATGGACCCTAATGAGTTAGAGGATATCTGCATGCCTGTTGTTAATGAAGAGGTTGATTATGTTAAGGGTAATAGATTAAAACATAGATCTGCGACTTTTGTTATTCCTAAGATAAGATATTTTGGTAACTCAATTCTTTCATTAATGACAAAGATTGCTAGTGGCTATTGGCAAGTATCTGATACTCAAACTGGTTATACCGCCATATCTCTTGAGGGATTAAAGGGTATACATCTTTATGATATATATCCTTCATATGGTTGTCCTAATGACATTTTGGTTAAGCTTAATATTGCGAATTTTTCTATTAAAGAGGTTCCTATTAAACCCGTATACAATGTAGGAGAGGAATCTAAGATGAAGATATTTAAGGTAATTCCTAGAATAAGTTGGTTACTTTTTAAACTCTTTTGGAAAAGATTGTATAAAAAATATCTTTTTAGAGATTTCCACCCACTATTCCTTCTTTATCATTTATCTATTCTTCTATTGGTTATAAATATTCCATATACATTAGCTGTATTAAATGATGTATTTTTAGGAAACAAAATATCTACTAATTCCCTCATAGCCTTTATGTTTTTAGGTATTACAGGATTTCAATCTCTCTTCTTTGCTATGTGGATGGATATGATGGATAACCAGAGATTACAGAAGTAACTTGAAAAATTTTTACAATGAAGTTACATTTAAGCAAAAACGCTAAAATAGTATTGTTAATAATATTTGTGTATGCTATCTCCCTAGCTTTATTATCATACTTCCGTTTTGCACTTTATGATGAGAAGCTTTATCTTCATGAGACAGTGATGATGAGTGAAATCCTTCGGAATGGCGAATGGATTGGTAACTATGGAATTGGAGTCCATGGTTTCCTTTTCAAACTACCAGTGGCTTTGGTATATTTAATTACTGGCCCCTCAATATATGTAGCAACTCTTTTTCATATTATTTTGGCATCTATTACTGCATGGTCATTTTATTTATTAATTGAAAAGGTCCCCAAACTAAAGAAATGGTCAGTATGGGCAGTATTATTATTGTTATCTAACTACAGTTTTTTTAGTTGGTCTTTAACCTTTCATAGAGAGATACCGATGATTTTTTCGTTAATGTTATTTGCATATAATATTATCAATAATCCGAGGAAACTAGTCCTTAATGGTTTCTTACTTTTATTGATACTTGATGCTAAGGAATATCTTTTCTTTTGTATATTGCCTGCACTGGGTATTTACCTTCTTATTCTTAAGTACACAGAAATAAAAAATATTTGGAAGAGCATGATTTTCGCTTTAAAGGATTATTTTATTATTCTTGCCCCATCTCTTGTATTTCTGATTTTAATGTTTACAACTTCAATTATTCCAATAAATATGTTTAATGCTTCTTTTCTAGGATTAACTGAAGGAAAATTAAATTATCAGATTCGACAAATTGAACCTGAATATGCCCTTTCTGATGGTACTTCAGGGGAAAACAGTAATAAGATTGTTAAGGTATTAGAAAAAATAGCGTATTTTCGAGAAGATTCCGTTGAAGGGAGGCTATCATATTCAATATTTCTATTTTTGGGTTATTTAGAGAAATTTCTTTATGTTTCTAACTTTTCTTTTCAAGGTATCCCGTTAATAATCTTGTTATGTACTTTATTTTCTTCTATTTATTATATTAAGAATAAATCTAGAATCCGAACTCAAATTTTGTTTCCTTTCCTTTTCATTTGGTCCTATCTTGGTATATATATTTTAAGAGTATCTCATCAACGATATATTCTTCCTTTGGTTCCCTTTTGTATATTGTTTTTTCTTCTATTCTTATCATCAATATCCAGGAAGGAAACTAAATCGAAAAAATATCTCGGATTGATACTATTATCTTCTTTTCTTGTTTCATTAATTCTAATATTTTATAATGATTTCTTTGGGATTAAAGAGCTTTTTAACATCTTCTCAAGCATTATTCTCTACTTAATTTTTTCATTTATGTACACTATTGAAAGAAATCGTAATTTTATTGTGAAGATATTACTTGTGTTTGTCATTTCAGCATCTCTATTTATTAATATATATTCAATTTCGACCAAAAACCAAATTTATAGAAGTTCTCTTTGGGGAGTTAATGGAGAAGCACAGAGAATAGCAGGAATGATAAATCCCGAAGATGTAATCTTTGTTGATTGTAAATCAGGAACAATTTCAGAATTTACATATTTAATAAATTTTTATAGAAGAAATAACTATCTACCAATCGAGTGGCACTGGAATTTAAATAGAAACTTAGTAAGAAGAGAGTTAGATGCTATAGAAATTAGTCCAAATTTTTATTACCAGATTCCATTGGACGATATGGAGATTTTTGAACAGGAAATTAAAGATCGAGGGATTAATAAAATAATACTTTTAAAATCTCAAGTTAAGGATAATAAGTTTCCTTTGGAAGATTATATCGAAGTATTTAAGAATAGCGATTGGGTTGTGCTTGATACCAAAGAGGGTTTAAAAAACAAAGATATTTATATATTTAAGGTAATGTAATGAAGAAGATTTTTATAATTTCTTACTATTTTCCGCCTTATAGAGGTGTGGGCGCTAAAAGAATGGCCTCATTGTCAAAATTCCTTTCGGAAAAAGGATATCAAGTTATAGTTTTAAAAGCTTCCGATCTCAATTATGGTGATGAAATAGATGAGAATTTAAATACTGACGATAAAAATGTCTTAGTTGAAGAGATTAAAGCAAAAAATTCTCTATTACACAATATCTTTGTAAACTGTTTTAAATATAAAGTTAGCATTAAGAAGCTAATTAGCCAGTATAATCCTTCACTAGTAATTTTTAGTGGAGGACCTTTCTTTTATTTTCCAATAGGGAACTATATTAGAGAGAAATACTCAATCCCATATATATTAGATTTT
>JAAZAL010000117.1 GCA_012514355.1 Candidatus Dojkabacteria bacterium | reverse complement strand
CAGGAAATCAATTAGAAGAGGGAAGAGGTTTTGAGTATGCCATTTGGCAGTTTGAACAGTTACTTGGAAGTAATATAGATCAATATATTTGGATAACAGCAAGTGCAAATAGAATTTTTAGTGAGAAATTAGGCTCTTCTACTGGAGAGGCAATGTATGCCCAATACTATGAAAACGGTTTTGATGTTAATCAGGATGCATTCTTTATTAACAGCTTCGTATCAAAGTTAGGGTGGTTAAATTTGTTGATATCATCTGAGAAATTTAAAGATTCTCAAGCAAATATTTACTCATCTATACCAACTTTAATGGGCACAATTATTAAACTTAAACAGATACATACTGCCACTCTCTCTATGAAACCACACTTAATTGATTTAGGTAGTAGTAAATATCTCTCTTCTCAAGAATCTCCGATTGGAGTCGGTATTAGTAGTTATATTAATACAGATGAATATGATAATACATGGAGAACCTTTTCAGAAAGAATGATTGATAGGGAGTTAGAAAAGGAAAGAGTAAGAGTAGAGATATATAACGGGAGTGGTATGTCAGGCTACGCGAGTCAGTATGCCAGAAGGATTAGAAACAGTGGTTGTGAAGTAGTTAGGTATGATAACGCTCCAAATTTACAAGATAAAACTGAGTTCTATGTTCCTAAACCTAAAGAATTCGAATACTCTTTAAAAGTAATATTTGAACTTTTCCCTGGTACTTACGAAACTATAGAAGGTAGGCCATCATTTATGACCACAGGGGATGTAGTAATAATACTTGGAAAAGATATCCCAACCGTATATTCTTTTTAATCTCTTCTCAATATGTTGATTGTGGGGTAGAATAAATATATATGGATATCATAATCGCAACTATTCTAATTTTTCTTTTTGTAATGCTTTGTTTAGCAGTTATTTTTCTTTTTAAAAGAACACAAAAAAATGAGGTAGAGGTCTACGATGAAGTAAGAAATCCTTTAGTAATGCAGATATTAGTACCAAGGGAAAATGATAAGACTCCATTGGCAGCCGAGCAGATGTTTGCCTCTATACACGGTATTTTAGGTGATAATAGTAGGTCGTTGGATTTAATTAGTTTTGAGATAGCATCAAGTGGCAATGATGGTATTAAATTCTATGCAGTAATTCCTAAACATCTTGCCAAATTTATTGAAGGACAAATATATGCTCAATATCCAAATGCTGATATTAGATATGTACAGGATTACATTGAAAAAAAGGATACAGATACCCAGCTTTTCGTTACTACTGGGGAAATAGAATTAGAAAAGGATTACATATTTCCAATAAAGACATTTAGAAATTTTGAAGTTGATCCCCTCGCAGCCATAACTGGAGCGGTATCTGATTTGAGAATGGGACAGAGTGCTTGGATACAAATATTAGTTAGACCTGTATCAAATTACTGGCAGAGTAATTCAAAAAAATATATTACAGATATTAAGGAGGGAAGAGATCCATACGCTAAGGGTTTCTGGTCTCATGTCTCTAATCTATTTAAGGGTGTAGGGGAGTCTTTCTCTAATGTTAATGGGGAAGTACAGAAAAAAGAGGTTATTAAGTTAGAACCTGGACAGGATGAAGAGTTAAGTGAGATAGAGTTAAAGATGTTAAAATTAGGTTTTGAATTTAAGATTAGAGTAATTACAAAAGCAAGTAGCGTAATTGAATCAGAGCAAATTCTAAGAGACATTGTAGCTAGTTTTAAACAGTTTACTACAGCACATTTAAATACATTCATTCACTCTAAACCAAACAAAACGGGTAAAGAGCTATATCTTGATTATAAAGGGAGATATCTTCCATCGGATACTGTAGATATAATAAATATTGAAGAGCTTGCTTCACTGTATCATATGCCTAATATTTCAGTAGAAACTCCGAATATAGCTTGGAGTAGATCTAAAAAAATTGAACCTCCAATGAATTTACCTAAAAATGGTGATGACGGGGTAACTGTATTTGCAGAGACTGAATATAGGGGAAGTAGGCATGAATTTGGTATTAAAAGGGAGGATAGAAGAAAACACTTCTATATATTAGGTAAAACCGGAGTAGGTAAGTCTACAGTATTTAAGAATATGTTTGTCTCAGATATACTGCGAGGTGATGGTGCTTGTATGATAGATCCTCATGGAGAATTAGTAGAAGAGCTTTTAGATTTTATTCCTCCAGAAAGAGTAAATGATGTTATATATTTTAATCCAACTGATACTTCATATCCAATTGGTTTTAATTTACTTGAATTAAAGGACAAATCTCAAAGAGATTTAATCGCTGATGGAGTAGTAGAGGTATTTAAAAAGCAATTTGGAGATTCTTGGGGTCCTAGACTTCAATATATTCTTACTAATGCAGTAGCTACAGCTTTGGAGGCTCAAGGGACAACGCTACTTTCAGTCACAAGAATGCTACTAGATAAAAACTATCGTAAGTTTATTCTTAAACAGGTAAATGATCCAATTCTTGTTAAATTTTGGGAAGAGGAGTATGCACAGATAGCTCAAAATCCTAGACTATTGGCTGAATCAGTATCTCCTATTCAAAACAAAGTAGGTAGATTTATCTCTTCTGCAGTTACTAGAAATATAATTGGGCAAGTTAAGTCCACAATTGATTTGAGGGAGATAATGGATAATAAAAAGATATTACTCATCAATCTTGCTCAAGGAAAACTCGGAGAGGAAACAGCCTCATTACTTGGTGGTATGATTATTACTCGCCTTCAATCAACTGCACTTGAAAGAGTTGATATGCCTGCAGACCAAAGAAATGATTTCTATCTCTTTGTTGATGAATTCCAAAATTTTGCTACTGACTCTTTTGCTAAGATTCTTTCAGAAGCTAGGAAATTTAAACTAGATCTATGTATGACTAACCAATATATTGATCAACTTCCTTTAACAGTAAGACAAGCCATATTTGGTAATGTTGGAACTTTAGGTTCATTTGTAGTTAGTCAATCTGATGCATCAATACTTGAAAAGGAGTTTGCACCTACTGTTACATCTGAAGATTTAGTGTCTCTGGACGCACACTCTATGTATATTAAGTTGTGTATTGATGGTATGACTTCTACGACATTTAGTGCAAGATCACTTCCTCCAAGGTTTGAGCCTTTTGGGCTTAAAGAGAAGGTAATTGCTCTTTCGAGAGAGAAATACGGCACTTCCAAAGAGGTTATTGAAGACAAAATCATTCGATGGAGTAATCAATCTTACAGTGATAGCGGTAATAGATCGGCAAAAGCTAAAGAGTAGGTTAAATCTTACTCTTTTTTCTGTGTCTTCAAAGTGGTAGAATACATTGTATTTAATGTATTTTTTAACTAAATATGTCTGGACATTCTAAATGGTCAACAATTAAACATAAGAAGGCTATTAACGATGCTAAGAAGGGAAAGATATTTTCTAAACTCTCTACACAGATAACTCATGCAGCAAGACAGGGGGGAGGGGATGCTAATATGAATCCTAATATAAGATTGTATATTGATAAGGCTAAAAGTGTTGGATTCCCAATAGATAGGATTGAGAAAGCCATATCAAAGGGTACTGGAGAGGGTAGTGATGGTGTTACATACGAAGAGATTACATATGAAGGATTTGGACATAGCGGGATACAGATTTTGGTAGATACGCTAACGGATAATAAAAACAGGACAGTTGCTGATTTAAGACAGCTCTTTGATGAAATAGGGGGAAGAATGGGAGAAACAGGTTCTGTATCTTGGAATTTTGATGTAAGAGGTCTAATTACCTTAAAGTGTGGTCATATGAAAAAATCTGAGAAATATGGAGCCCAAGATGAATATGTAAAAGAGGATAGGGAGGAAGTAATGATTAAATTAATGGATATCTTGGGAATAGAAGATATTAAAGAAACAGACATCGAAGGCATAGAAGGGTTAGATGTATATACAACCTTTTCTGATTTTTCTACGGTAAGAAATAGAATTGATGAAATGGGATACGTTATCGATAATGCAGAAATTATCAAAGAAGCTAAGGTAAACAAAGTACTCTCACAAAAGGATATGGAGAAAGCAGTTGATGGGCTAGAAAGAATAGAGGAAAATGACGATGTCCAAAGTGTATGGAGCGACTTAGTATATTAGTAGATATTTCGGTATAATATACATTATGCGAATATTAGGAATAGATCCAGGGATAGCAATTACCGGTTGGTCAATAATAGATTTTGATAAAGACGGCAAACCCAACCCGCTAGATTACGGAGCTATTACTACAGAGAAAGGAAATACTGTTGGTAATAGACTAAGTGAAATATATGATGACCTCACTAAGATAGTTAAAGATTTTAAGCCTGATTACTGTGGTCTGGAGACTTTGCTTTTTTACAATAATGCTAAAACTGCAATAGTAGTAGGAGAGGCAAGAGGGGTAGTACTGTTAGTATTAGAAAGATTAAATATACCTGTATCAGAGTTTACTCCATTACAAGTAAAGAGTAGTATATCAGGGTACGGGAAGGCAACTAAAAGTCAGGTGGGAGAGAATGTAAAACTACTTTTAAATCTTTCAACTGTTCCCAAGCCCGATGATGTTGCTGATGCCTTAGCCATATCAATGGCTTGCTACGATAGATTAAAAATGGATAACTTTTTAAAATAATATTTTAATATGATTTCATATATTTCTGGTAAAGTATTAAAGAATGTAATTGGTAAAAATGGATATGTTGATGTGTTAACCAATGCAGGTATTGGATATAGAGTATTTGTTACATTACACTTTACATATTCAGATATTAATTCTGAGATATCAATATATACTAGTTTTCAAGTAAGAGAGGACAGTCAAACTCTTTACGGGTTTAATACACAGCAAGAGAGAGACTTTTTTGAAGAGTTGCTAAATGTTTCTGGAATTGGACCTAAGTCTGCAATCTCAATACTTTCTACCTACAGTATTGATAAAATTAAGGAAATAGTTGCTCAAGGAGACTCAAAATTGCTTAGTAAAGCTCCTGGTTTAGGTATCAAAGGAGCACAAAAGTAATACTAGAACTTCGAGGTAAGATAGATTTTGATAATGAGGACAAATTGGATATCGAAGATGAGAAATTAAAGGAATTAAAAGAGGCTTTAAAGATTTTAGGATTTAAAGGAAGTGAACTCGAGCAATCAGTAAAAAGGGGAGAGGAGATCTTAAAAAAGGAAGATATAGAGATAGAGATATTAATTAAGAAAGTTTTACAACAGTAATATGATTAAATCTAGTAAAAAAACTGAGGAAAAAAATTCAATTAAAAAGAGTAGGGTAGTAGTAAGTAGTAAAGAAGTAGTTGAAGCAGAGCAAAAGATTAGGCCATCTAAAATTGATGAAATGATTGGTAGGAAGCAAGAAAAGAGAGCTATTAAAATGATGATTAATTCTGCTAAGAAAAGGGGAGAGGTACTAGATCATATTCTTTTTTACGGTCCTCCAGGACTTGGTAAGACTACATTTGCTCTTGCAATAGCAAATGAGGTTGGTTGTTCAATTAGAGTTACATCAGGTCCTGCTATAGAGAGACAGGGGGATTTAGCAGCTATTCTTACAAATTTAAAAGCAAATGATATTCTTTTTGTTGATGAGATACATAGACTTTCTAGAGTAGTAGAAGAAATTTTGTATCCTGCTATGGAGGATAGGGCGCTAGATATTGTAATGGGTAAAGGTCCTTCTGCAAAAACAATTAGATTGAGTTTAGAGCCATTTACTTTAATTGGAGCAACAACTCAGGTAGGAAAGATTAGTGCACCAATGAGAGATAGATTCGGATTAATCCAGAGGTTAGACTTCTTTGATAATGAGGATATGGTAGAGATATTAAAGAGGGCATGTTTGCTTTGGTCAATTAGAATAGATGAGGAAGCCTTACTGATGTTGTCAGTAGCATCAAGAGGTACTGCAAGGGTAGGCTTAAGGCTACTTAGAAGAGTTAGAGACTATCTAGAGAGTATAAATGGTAAGGAAGTAAGTACAGATATCGTTGAAAAGACGATGAAATTACTTGGTATTGATGATTTAGGTTTAGAAAATATTGATAGAGAGATATTAAGAGTAGTGTATTTTAATTTTAATGGGGGTCCTGTAGGAGTATCTACTTTAGCTGCAAGTGTTTCGGAGGAGATCTCAACCCTATTAGATGTACATGAGCCCTACCTTATGAAGTGTGGACTTCTAAAAAGAACTTCAAGGGGAAGAGTTTTAACAGAAAAAGGTATAAGATATGTAGAGAGTATATATGGAGAGTGATATCTTAGTAAATAAAACAGAAGATTCAGTAAAAAGAGGAAAGCTTATTGTTCTTTCTTTGTTATTTGGTCTATCCATTTTTGTTCAGACTTTGATTAAACAGCAAGATATGGGTATTAGTAGAATATTGTTAACTTCTTTGATATACCTTTTTGTATCTTTTGCTGGTTTAATATGGGCATTTGATTTTCAAGTTAAAAT
>JAAZAL010000116.1 GCA_012514355.1 Candidatus Dojkabacteria bacterium | reverse complement strand
TAGTATCTATTTGTCCAGTTATTCTTTGTTGAGAAGTTCAGTCGTATATATGAAGGGATTTTACTACTGATCCTTGTTGGATTGGTTTCTATGGGTACATACATATCTTTTTTAATGGCTAATGTATTTAATGTGAACCTTTATAAGAGTATTCCTTTGGCTAATGTAGGAAGAACGACTTCATACATTATCTCAACATTAACTATCTTCTTTTTAACATTCAGTCTTCTTTCACTTCAACCAGTTATATATATTCTTTTACCAATACAGCTATTTATATCAATCTTCTTTAGCTATATCCATCTTAAGATACTTGGTTTTGAAGGTTTTGTCCTAAATCGTAAGGTTATGTTTGTTTCATTGATACTGTTTATAATGTTTCTTTCATCATTTATCTCAGGTGTTATACATGAGGTTTCTGCACTTTCTCCAACAGTAGGGTACTTTGTAGGTATAGGGGTAGCTAATATGCAAGTAGACAAAAAGAATAATAAGTGGGAGATATTTTTATATATTCTTGCATTAATAGGAGTTGTTATTTTAAACTTCATTCTTAATATTTTTGGATAGATATTTGAAAGTAGGGGAGTAGGGCTCATAGCGAGTAATATCCCATAGTTTCACGTATCCCATAGTAATATCAGTGTGGATAACTTACTGCTAATCTATTTATATATATGCAATAAGTAATTTCAATAGAGTATAGACCTCAGAGAGCTTAAGAGGATCTCTTTACAGGTAATGGAGTAGTACTACTCCCACTTGATATATGTTATGATTTCGGATAATATATAACCGAGTATAATCACCCTTATATGCGGTCATATATTTATACTTTGGGGGGGAGTACTTAAACAGTTATTTAATTAAAAATAAATTATTAATAAAATAATAGATTTATATATGGAGAATTCTTTTTATTTATTTTTATATATACCCTTCTTTTCTTGTTCTTTGCGAAAATCTTAAAAAAGTCCCCTACTTTGTTTTTTAATTTTTAAAAAGTTAATATATACATATGAAGAAAACATATTTACTTAATGACATACCTAAGCTACCTGATCAGGATACATATCTATTAAATTTACAAAACAATGCTTACAGTTTTCAAACCATCCTAAACTATGCCCGTGATTTATCAATATTTAGTGTGTATTTGTATTTTAATAATATAGAGTTTAATAAGTTAACTAAGATAGATGTTTTAAACTATAAAGGGTATCTAGGAAGTGGCAATCACTTAAAAGATTTGGATAGAATAAGGGAGAGATGCTTAGAAAAGGGCTTTAAATCAATACAATCTAATAGCGAGGCTCTTAGAGGCTCTGCAAGGGCGTCGAAAAATTTAAGTGGTATGATTACACCTGTGGAGAAAGATGAAAATACTGAAAACATACAAGAGGGTTCTCCACAGGTATATGAGGATGATTTCCTAGCAAAAGTGTATGGTAAGGTGTACGGTTCTTTGGGTATTTTAAAAAGACCTTTGAATTCTAGAGCTAGATCAAATAACGGTTTGGATGTTAGAAGTATAAATCGAATGCTATCTGCACTACGATCATATTTAAAGTTTAGAATAGATTTTGATTTAGAAATTCCAATTCCTCCTGATGGTATAAAAATGGTAAGAGCAGATAAAAAGGTAAAAAAGGTAGCATCTTTAGAGGATCTAACTAGATTAATAGAGGCACCTATGGAGTTTGAAAAAGATGAGCGTGTCGCCCTTCGTAATAGATGTATGTTAGAGCTTTTGTTTGCAACAGGTATGAGAATATCAGAATTAATTAATTTAAATATTGAACAGTTAAATGTTGAAGGTAAAATATATGTAATGGGTAAGGGTAAAAAAGAAAGAGCTGTATATATGACTAATAGGTCTTTAAATTGGTTAAATAAATATCTTAAGTTGAGACTAGAGTATGCTTTTTCAGATAGAGAAAAGGAAGAGCAGCCGGGAAATGTAGATAAATTGTTTGTAGATATTGGTGTAGAGGGTAAAGATATGAAACATCGTGAAACATCTGTGAAAGATACGACTTCTGATGGTCTTAATTTGGAAGTTTTTGATTCTGAGAATCGAAAATATATCGAATTAATTGAGAGCTATAGGAAGAATAAATTTTTAGAAAAGTTCGCCCCCCCTGCCCTATTCGTTCCTTTTGTTGGTATTAGAAGTAAAAAACCTAATGCTAGAATATCTACTAACTATTTTCAAGAAAAGATAGCGGAGTATAGGAAAAGATTAGGTATACAAATACCAACTTCAGCACATAGCTTAAGGCATGGGTTTGCTACATATATGGCTGAAGATGGAGCTAGCGCTGTTGCGCTTCAAATACTTTTAGGTCATGAGAGTTTGGATACAACTACTAAATATGTTCATGCAAGTGAAAAATTTGCAGAAGAGACTGTTAGGAAAAATCACCCTTTAAAATAGCTATTGCTATTCTTCTCCCATTATACTTTTATACTCATCAGTATTTGTTGCTTTCTCTAGAAGGGCTTTTGCATCTGCATCTCCAGAGTTTGCTCTTTCAATTAATGCTTTTGCCTCTTCAATATTCTTTTTGAAAGAATCGATAAGATCTAGGTACATGTTATTTATCTCGGTAGTTGCTTCTTCACCATAGGCTGTAAATGCTAACTCCTTAATAATGGATTCAAAATGTTCTACTGATTTTGCCTCTTTAATTCTTTGTTCAATAACTTGCAACTCTTCATCGCTACTTTTCTCACCTAAATCCTCAAAGAGTAAATCTAATACCTG
>JAAZAL010000132.1 GCA_012514355.1 Candidatus Dojkabacteria bacterium | reverse complement strand
TGAATATTTCAGTTTTTCGAACCGGTCGCAATTTGCGACCAGTTCGTTTTTTTCATGATCACCAAGACTAAAGCAAAATTCTTCAGGAAATCAGCCTTAATTTCTCTTGACCTGCTCATTAAGCTTTTTAGTTTGGACTTGGTATAAATCCGCTAATTCATAACCTTTTTTAAACATTTTTGTTTTAACTATGTGTGGTAAATAGCCTTATTTTATCTATATTACATATTTTATTTGGACTTGCTGATTTTCTGTTACCAAAGTGTTGAAATGCGATTATTATACTTTGGGATTATGAGAATACATCTTATTTACTAAAAGAATTTCGATTACAAAGAGTATGCTCATTTTGTGTACTTAAAGTGTGATAGTGAAAGCATCAGCGAATTTAACAAAGCCTACTCTTTCAGCAAGTTTTTGAGAAGCAATATTATCTATTGTGGTAGACCATTGCGGGCATTTGTTGTTGTTTATAATATTATTAATTGCTAAAATGCAAACATCTGCTGCATAACCCTTACCACGATAATCCGGTAATGTGTTTATTCCAATTTCTTGTACTTCTCTTTCCATATAGGGCATACTAGGTGCATCTGTACAGCTTACAAGCAATCTGTTTTCATAAATTCCACAACATAGTCCTTCCTCAACCATTTCGGCAAAATATTCTTCTACCCAATCTGTGTTTTTGCAGTTAGGATGTACACTCTTAAAAAATTCTAAATATTTATCGTATTCGTCTATTTTTAATGGAATTGCGATACTACTTATATCTTTGCACGAAGTATATAGATATTTAATACTATGTTTTAGCGGTTTTCCAAAAGATTGCTCTACTATTTGCTTAACCGTTTCTTCATTAACAGTACTTGCAATGTGTTCTTTTATTTGCTCAATATATGGCAATGCTTTATCGCCATATGAAAAATAAATACTATTCTGTCGACAAAAAATATATACATCAAATTGTTGTGAATATCCATATTGAATTACGTTTCTCTCTTGTGAATTAAGTAAAGTCACTTTACTTAAAGGCTCATGTAAAATTTCATCTCTTCCTATCCATTTAGAATAATATTCTTCTGTAATATACTTATAAATCATCAGACATTTCTCCTAAACTTCTATGATTAGAGCTTTTTCCGATCCAGGTAGTACTTCATCTTTAATTAATCCATCGACAAAGTATGCAGAAGCTCCTTTTGCTTTATTCGCTCCATCACAAAGACTATTTACAAGTAATACCTTACTGTTAAAAAGAGCAGATTGTTTTGCATATTCAATTTTTTCACCGTCATTCCATTTACTTTCAGAATAATCAAGATACACAGGCCATAGTGTTATATTTGTATTAAGTATTGCTATGCTATTGATAATGCTGTCATCCCAAAGATCCCCACATAAACCGATCGAAAAAGTAATTCCATCTATTTCAAAAGGTAAGCAATCAGCACCATCTTGATAATGATAGTCAGCTATTGATTCTTTCCATCCTGTTGATATCCTACGGTAATTGTAGATAATTTTTCCAAATTTCGATATAACCATATAACTGCTGAATAGCCTTTCTGCATCAGATTCAATATATCCAAAAGCAACTGCAATTTTACAGTCAATTGCTTTTTTGCAAATGGTATTAATGATGGAAGATGAGCAAGAAATACCAATGTTTTTGTCAGTAGAATAGTTCCAAGAAAGACAATCAAATCCTTGTAAAAAAGCCTCACCAAAACAAATAAAATCAACCTGCTGTGTCAATTCATCCATAGTGTTTAAGATAACAGATAAATTATATGAAATATCATTGTTGATAAATTTTTTTGATATTAATGCGATCTTCATTTGATATGCCTCTTATAAAACTAATATAAAAACTCTAAAATAACCCCTATACTTTTATTACTTGAGGATTAGTTTCTTTTCCTATTATAGAATACCATATTAAACTATTTATTCCCACTCAATAGTTGCTGGTGGCTTTCCGGTTATATCATAAACTATCCTTGTTATTCCATGAACTTCATTTGTTATTCTTGTAGATATTCTTGCTAAAACACTTTGTGGGATATGAGCATAATCAGCTGTCATGAAATCACCAGTTATGACTGCTCTTAAGGCAAGCACATAACCATATGTTCTTTCG
>JAAZAL010000011.1 GCA_012514355.1 Candidatus Dojkabacteria bacterium | reverse complement strand
CTTTTGATCTTGTCTTTCTTCACTGTTAATAACGCCTTTGGGGGTTAATTGAACACCTAAGTTAGCCAACTCAGGTTTAGATGAGATATTCTTTAATTCTACGGCTTTTACTGTATGAGTACCAAAGTCTATGCCTACATGATCTGGCAGTTTAGCCATACTTATGGACAGTTAATTTATGACTAATATTATGATAGCAGATATTAATATGGTTTTAAACCTACTTCTGTTGATTGTATTACATAGCTATTACCAAAGAACTTCTCTGCTAATATGCCATACTTTGGATGTAGGTCTATTGCAAATACTGGATATACTAATCTCTCTTGTAATCTTAAATATCTTAGGATATCTATACTAGGATTATCTACACTTGGAGATCCCCCTCTTGATATCAAACCTCCATTAATATATACACCGTCTACTATTGTACTTGAGTCTGGATCGTGTGCAATGGTAATTACACCATCAGAAACAATGAAGGCGTTTATCTTATCATAACTAAAGGTGCCAGAAGCAGCTGGATTAGGAGCAATTGTTACAGTACCACCAACTACAAATATACAACCGTTTAGATTACTTAAAGAATCAGGAGAAACAGAGTTGTACAAAGGAGGTGTTATTATTAAATTCCTTTGAACAAATATTAATGCTTGTTTGTTACAAATTAGATTTGAATTTATTGTTAAATCCCCTGCAGGATCTAATCCTTCTCTAAAATAAGTACAATATGCACCAGAAGCAGCACAACCTGGAAGGGAAACTATAGCGGGATCAAGATTCTGTTCTATTGGATTAATATACTTCTTATGTAATTCATATTTTCTCATCAAAGAATCGTAAAGTGAACTTGTAGGAGTATTAATCCAATTTGTTAAACTTGAGATACGATAGCTTCCTGTAGAAGAAGAGTGTACTAAATCACTAGCGTAATTTGCATACATCTCACTTGAAAAAGCAGCATTATCTTTAAAAAGCCCACCACTTATTGGAGAGTAGGGGGGGAGAATACTTGTCCAAATAGATGTATTAGTAGAGGGTAATTGTGCAAAGTAGGTATATGGAGAAAAGGCTAATCCACCACCTGTGATAAATCTATCTGCTAGGTTTTCAAATAATACTGGTGCCCTTAATACATTTCCCGCATCATCAAATACTGTTAGATGGATTCTTAAGTTCCCAATAGTGTTATCCCCTATATCTATTGTTATCGATCCAGTGTGAGAATCCGTATTTAGATTAGGATTAACTTTAAAAGCCCAAGAAGCATTGTTATTTGGAACCAGATTTAAATTCCCAATTAAGGTACCATCCTCATTTACTGGGGAAATCTCAAAGGTTGATGGAGTAAGAGGATAATCATCCCTACAAACTATTCCTCCCGAACAACCAGAAAGGGTTAAAGGTTTTAGATTTGATCCTGATAAAGAAATATTCCCAACTATTGCAAATAGATTTCCATTTTGAGTTCCTGTAAAGTCTTTAACATTCCATGATACTTTAATTTTATTCTCAATTATTTCTTTTTTAAATCCTGGTGTTGAATCCGGAAAATTGACCAAGACAGGATCTTGAAAATCTAATGTCCAAGTTTTACCTGTATCAAACCAATCTCTTGCATAATTTTGAACATCCTGTATATATCTTAGTTGATTAGATTTCCAATAGTAAGTAAAATTCTGACCATTTAATAGATAGGTGATATCCCAGAAATCACCATCATTAATCAATGGCTCTGAAACATAGTTATCAAAGGGAGTAAAACTAAATTTGTCTAAACCCATTAATAGTATTTTGTATTTACCTTCACTAGCTTTTTGGGTCCCGAATAGATTCCCACTATTGGTAAATCTTAAACTAAACTTCAAAGTAATACTCTTTGTTAGCGTGTTCTCCGAAATATCTTTTATAGTTACTTCTATCATATTGCTTTGATTTGGTGCTGGGAGGTAAAATACCGAGTCAGTTCCGCTAGCTGGAGTCCATACCGCAGGTGTAGATTGAAAACTAGCTACATATGGTTTCCATCCTGTACTAGTATCCCTAAGCATAAAGCCCCAACTGTTTTGGGTAGAACCCTGAGGAGTTGCTGACGAAGAGATATGTACAGGCATCCCATATGGCTCTGTTAAACTCTCATGCCTAAACCATACAAACATTCCCTCAATATCACTTACTCCACTGGAATCTGTATAGGTAGCTATCATTTCAATAGGTTCAGTTGGATCATTTAGATCACCCTGTTTTGCGAAGTTGGATGCATCATATTGTCCTGTATGAAAATAGGGGAATAAACTTTGATCTTTAAAATCATATAGGTTTGGTTCTACCGCAGTATCTACTATACTAAAGTTTTCTTCTGGTTGAGAAGATTCTACTTCATAACAATCATCATTTGATTCATCAGGACCAACATTACAATCGTTAGTACATCTTCTAAAGTCTTCTAATTTGAGCGTACTTGCACCACCTAGACTATAACCTTTAAAAATATATTGCTCTGTTTCTTCTAATGGAAGAGGACATGCTTTTAAACAGTTTCTACAGTAACAAGTATTCTCTCTTAAATCACACTTTGTATCTCGATCTGGAGTAGTTGAATAGCCGTTTCTACATGATAGTATTTTAGTACCATAGCCTAAATTCGAGGTTGAATATGTTGGACCACAGCCTGGTAGATTACATTCAATACAATTACATGTTCTATCATTGCAGGTTTGTGCAGTAGTACAATTTGATGGAGTCCCTCCATTGTTATTGTAACAGCAAGTACTTTTAGTAGAGTGAAAATCTGTAGCAGTTTCATTCGTCCCAGCATCACAGGCTGGGGCTGCACCAGGGGTACATCCACAAGTGCTCCAACAATTTAAGGTAGATGTAGAACAACAAGAGTTTGTATATGTACAGGTACCACTTTTGTAAGAGTTTGTTGGGATAGAAGCTGCATATGTTCCAGAAGTACAAGAACCACATCCTGCTGTGCAGGTTGAATTACAGCTAAGTGTCGTACTATTACATCCACAAGAGCAAGGTGTAGAGGAAGTACTTCTTACATAACAACAATAACATTCTGGGTATGTCCCCCCCTTCCAATAACCATCGCTATATTCATTTGCACATAAATCTGAACAATTGCCCCAATATCCTTTAGGATCTATAGTAGCTTCACATTCTTCGTCTACAAAAACTAGATTACTTCCAGAACAATAAGAATAATCTGCATTCAACCTCCCAAAAGAAATTATCAATAACAATATTGATATTGGAATCAGCAAAATGAATCTTGACAAAAATCCCATAATTTTTTCCCCTGACGCTCCACACATAATAAATAGTTTAGAATTAATTGCTACTACTATTAAAACAGATATTAATATGGTTTTAAACCTACCTCTGTTGATTGTACAATCCTTTCATTTCCGAATAATCTACCTGCTAACATACCATATTTAGAATGATGATTTACTACTAAAGCAGGAAATCTTAATCTATCAGCAACCTTTAAACTCCTTTGGAAAACAACTCCTGGATTACTTAAGGAATGAATACCTCCACTAATATATAGACCGTTAAAATCTTCTTCATCTTTTGCAACAAGAATCTTTTTATCAGAAAGAATATATGCATTAATCTCATCATATTCAAGTATATTCCCAAACAAAGGAGTCCCATCACCAATTGTAACTTCTCCCCCTACAATAAATATACATGCATCTTTATTAATATTGTCATTTGCAATCTTACCCTCTATTGTAAGATTCCCACTAACAAAGAATACTCCCTGCCTATTGCAATTAAAATTATCTGAAACAGTAAAGGTACCATCTCTTTCAACAACCGCTATTTCTGTTTCAGAAACACCTTTGTCGGATAAATTTCCAGAAATACTTCCAATATTTCCTAAATTCTTTAATCCTTGAATAAATCTTCTTTTTCTATTAAATCTTTCTAAAAGACTACTGTAATAGCTATCAATTGGGATAGGGATAGAATAGGGTTTAATCACATAGGATCCAATTAATTTTCTATAAGGATCAACAGGGAGACTCCCTTGATGTCCAATAAGTTCAGTAGACAGGTCTGCGTTAGCAAAATCAATTTTTACCTTGTCCCAACCAGTTGGAGCAGTGGTGCCATGTTCTACATTAATATCTATTGAGTTAGAATAGAGTAGGCCACCTTGGGTAATTAACCAATCACGCAAATCTAATTCAATTCTACCAGTTGCTCCAATATTCCCTCCTTTGTCAAATACAGTTAAGTAAAAATAAAGTTGGCCTTGAGTAACATCATTTAATGTTAGAATTCCTGACCCATTTCCTGTACCATCTTGTAGTTTTAGCAGATATTGCTCTTCGTCAGAATTTAAAGATCCTATCCTTCTTGAACCAATATCTCCAAGTGGTTCTGGCTCGATTGAGTATACTTTTGAGCCGATTGTTAATGTTACTGGATCAATACTTAAAGCTTCACTTCTATATACATTTATTACCAATGCGCTAAATTCATCAGGAAGATTCCCTGAAAAAGTCCAATTCATCTCAATATCTGAACCCCCAACAGGATTTAAGGAAAGCGTTGATTGTGGATTTAAGAAATTCAAATTCCATGATTGTGAAGTGTTATTCCATTGATCGTAGTATCTTATTCTTTCATTAGTAATCCATCTATTATGAATAGCCGTTTTAACGATAGCCGCCTTATCTTCATAGTTATCATACGGAGTAAAACCAAAAGTATCATTTCCCATTAACCATATTTTGTAATTACCTTCATTAGGACGATTAGAGAGTAGGGAGGTATTAGTATCTTTAAAACTTACACTAAATCTAATTATTACCTTTTTCCCATTGTCTGAATAGGATACAGAATCAATTAGTACTTTTGAAATGATTCCATTAGCTCCTGGAACTGTTGGTATAGATAAAATTGTCTTACCCTCAACTACCTGAGAATACCCATTAGCTGATGTTGCCTTTTTCCATAAATCTCCTGTATTATCTCCATCTCCAGAAATTGCAGGTATATATGGAGTCCATACTCCCAAGTTATGGTGAAGTAAGAATCCGAACTCCTCCTTATTTTGAGTCCCGTATCTTAAGGGGGTAGTATCATTATTTAAATCAATATACATTGGAGTTATTGGTTTAATACCACTTTTGTTAAACCATACATAAGTTGATTCAATTGGATTATCTCCATCAGTAAAAGTAGCTTCCATATAGAATAGGTTGTTTGAATCCGGATACCTTTCGCTAGAGTAGGGATAGAAATCATTTACTGTATTATCTTTAGTTACTCCCAGGGCATCTGTTTCATACCCTCCCCCACCTGTATGATTAGTGGAAACAAATCCTAAATATGTAGACACTCCTTCAGGAAGTTTTACTAAAGAAACAGTAGGTTGTGGACTTAACACTTCATAACAATCAGCATACCTAGTTTGAGGATTAGTACATACATTCCTATCTGTACAACTATCAATATTATCATAGAAATATTCACTTAAACTATGTGGTGGATTAACAGGAGCAGAAGATACCAAAGGTGAGGGACAGCTTACTGAACACGCTGTACAACACTCACATCCACTAGTACATACTCCTGCCTTACTATCATGTGTACAAGAACTATCAGGAGGATCACACTCCTCATCACCATCTAATTTACTATTTCCACATACAGGGCCATCTGGCTTACAAATTTGATAGTAAGGAGTACAGCAATACTGCCAAGTCTGTTCTGCCCAAGGGTAACAGTACCCTTTCTCGGGAGGTATTTCAACACAATTTGCTACACCACACCTACCTGCATTACGGGTAGATCCACTTCCGGAACAAGCAGTACTCTTATTGCTTGTTTCTCCAGGACCTGGATTAGGAGCCCCTAAACCATCTTGCCCTCCACAACAGTAATCTCTACATCCAGCTTCAGTTTGATTTAAAAACGAAAAAAATATTAGAACAAAAACAAATGAGAAAAGTATTAAAGTAAATATCTTAAAACCTTTTTTTCCCATAATAATTAATTAATTATTTTATTTCCTCAATTTCCCACTTAGTCATATCTCTATCTATTAAACACTTACCTTCATACTTCTCCTTGTCAAAAATATTTTGTATTGTACATAAGCTATATTCAATAAAGTATTTCAAATTCTTTTCTACTCTATACTCATTAGTAATATATATACCTTTATCTGATTCTAATTGAGTAAAATCAAATTTACCCTTACTTTTATCTAAAGAATATTTAAATTTAGCATTCTCTATATCATCAAAATATTCCAAAAAGTTATCTGCATATACACCTATTGAATAGTCATCCTCATTAAAGGAAATTTCATATATTTGAACTGGATATTTGTAAGAAACATATCTACCATCATTTCTATACTCCTCAACGGGGACTTTCTTTGTTAAAACATCTTCACTCAAATCTATCTCTGTTTTAAGATGTGGTGTAGTACTAGTCATAGAAAAGAATGAATATCCTAACCATACAGTTAAGAGAAGTAATACAAAAGAAGATATTACTAATATACTTCTTCTTAGGACAGAGTTTAGCTTTTCCATTTATATATCTGTTAATTAAACAAACTTAAATTTATCCAAAGAATTTACTTAATTCTTTAACTAAGCCTTCATAATCTAAATCTGTTTTAACTAAATATGATGTAGCACCCATATTAAAAGCTTCTTTAACTACAGATTCACTAGTCATATTAGTTAAAATAATGATTGGCATCTTTCCGTATTTTTCTTCATTGTTTTTTACTGTTTTTAATACCTCTAATCCATCTACACCAGGCATCATTAAATCAAGTAGAACCAAATCTATTTGATCTAAGTTATTTGAAAGCACATCTAGCGCCTGATATCCATCAGAAGCTTTCATAGGAATATATCCTGCTGATTCCACTAACTCAGAGTAGGAGTCTAGTAAAGCTACTTCGTCTTCTACTATTAATATTTTTTTTGTGTCTGCCATATTAATTATTTAAAAATAAATTAATTTAAAGAACTTCTGGGGCTAATGCTCCATTAGAATTGTATATTGTGTAATCAAACATAGGGTCATAACCATAGTTAGTTGCACTAGGTATTATTACTTGCATTGTTCTCTCTTGACCTGAACATATAGAGGTTGCTTTAATTAAGAATTGATCGAAAATATTACCACAGTTCTCGCTACTCACTCCAATTTCTATCGTTCCCTTGAGAGGGATAACCCTTAATTCGGTAAGACCATTCTGTTTGAAATTATACATATTATAAGTAAGAATTGGCTTAGTGTCCCAAGTTTCGAATGATGTTGTAGGCGACATTCCTGTACAATTATTAGTGCAGTAAACTTTCATATCTGCCAACTCATATGGCTTATATCCAACACCACCATCTGAATATACTTCCTTTACTGTGAATATTTTATTATCTCCCGAGGGAAAATTTAACTCTACTTCACATCCTGATGGAACTGTCGGCACAGAAGACAAATTAATAGCCATTACATCTCCAACCTTGTATTCTGGGCCTTCAGAAGGAGGAGCAAATTCAAAACTCATTTTGTAATTCGAACAGGAGGCATCCATAGTTAATTCCTCCAACTCCAATCCAATTTCTCCAAAATAAGCCACTATATTGTCTGTCAAATCGTCTAAACGGGTTGCTTCAATGGTTATTTTCCCACCTGCACCAGTAAGTTTCTCGTAGAGCCTGTCTTGAAGAGTCCTAATATCTGTAGTAATAAAAGCATCTAATATGTTTCCAGATTGTTCTAATGCTTTAGATGATTCTCTTGTGTCAATAACCTCACCCTTATTTCTTATCATTCTAGAGTATAGGGATGCTCCTATAACTGCAGCTACAACAAGTATTACCATAATAATAGCAATAGCTTGTCCTGAATATTTTTTCATAATCATATTTAATAAGATATATTATATATTTAACAGTTTTATTAATATCGTGTCAACGCTTTAGTAGATACAGCTAACTCCCTTGTTACCCAACTCTGTTTAAGATAAGTACCTTTAAGTGGCCACCATAGGGGTTCCACAGATACTCTAATATTAAACATACTGTTATTATCATCCACTGGAAGATAAGTCATATTAAAATCAATGGGTGGATAACCAGTACGGTTAGCTACCATTATATTGTTTGAGTATGTATGAAGTAGTGTAATATTATTAGCCTCTGCAAAACATAAGGAATGATCCGTTGTATCTCCATCATCCTTTAAATTGGCTTTAACTATATATCCATATTTTGTTGGATATGTCTCATCAAGAAAGTATCCGATACAAGTCCAATAATCAGTACCATATAACCTTACATGGATTTCATTTCCCTCAATAGGGTCTGTAGTAGGTATAAGGGAAGTATCATAATAACTTGAAGGAAGTGTGGGAAGGGTTATTATTACAGGAATACCGTTGTCATCAAAACCGAACTCCCTATACTGACTCGAATCATACATATTTATATCCTCTAAATCAGAATTAGTAATTAATCTCTCATAGGTAGCAATAATGTAGTTGACATCACTTCTTGCTTGATTCTTACTATTTGCAGTTTGTGATGTTCTAATAACAGTATTTAGAGTAGTAGCTACTAATAGCATTACAATAGAGAGAATTACTATTGTAAATAGCATCTCTACTAAACTAAAACCTTCATATTGTTTAATCTCTTTTCTCATCTAACAATTGTAACTAAATATTTATAATCCTTTATATCTGTACTAGAGGTATTTACTCCAGCCATACTGGTCACCCCTGTAATTATTTCTAATATTGCTTTGCCTTCATCGATAGAAACTACACGAAATATTCTAAAATAGTCTGTATTTGGGATAAGGGTAAAAGAATCCCTCCCTGATGCAGAATAAGTTACAGGAGGCAGCATTATCTCTGTTCCCTCTTCATTAATATCATAATAACTACCTTCAATAATGTCAGTTTCGTTAAATTGTTTCTCATCTCTTTCCATATCTGCTATTGCTATCTTTTGTAAATTAACCGAAGCTGATACAGCATACTGTGCTAGGGAATCTTGCATATCTAATTGAGCCAATTCTCTTAATGTAGCTGAAGATATCCTCATTAGTACAATACCTACCATTCCAGCAATCATTAAAGCAATAAGGGCTTCAGCAAATCCCATACCTTCATATTTTTTACTTACTTTCTTTCTCTTCATCATTAATCTCTAAATGAATTAATCTCTTCTTGAATCCCATACCTCTGATACATTTTTCCTTCGACCTTAATACATCTTAATATGGAATCGCAATATCCAGCCGCAGGGGAGGGCTCACTATTATCGTAAACATGATGAATTACTTCTCCAGAGTTTGGATATACCGTTATTAGATCAAATTTGTCTGATCTTTTTCGGTGTAAAACAATGTCCAAAGGAATAAAAGAATTACTATTAAAAACTATTTCGCTACCTGTGTATGTATAGTTTAGAACTTCATTTGAGCTACTATATATAATTGTCCTACCCGTCAATGATTCAAAGAATAGGAAACCAGGGTCATTGCTCGAATCATCATCATTATCTAAAATTTCCATCAGCCCCTTCTCTTGATCAAGCAGTTCCATTTTCACTTCTCGAATCTTAACAATACCTGTAGAACCCTCTTCGCACAAAGAACAATATCCTCCTTTTACAAAGGAATCTTTAGGAATAGTAGAATTAGAATAACTTGAAGGATTAATTTCGTCACAGATAGCAAATGGAGGCTCCAGGATGCTCTCATTAATGTCTTTGCTGCTAAAATAACTTGGAATTGGCCCCTCTGCAAGGTTATAACTTTGACCTCCCCATGTTACGCTATCATTAAAATCCTCAACCGGCGAACACCATTTGTAAAGTTGATAAGCCCCGTTTGAATAAAGATTCAATCTAAAATCAATCCCAAACCCATATATCCATGTAGCATCTTTACCACCCTCCATATTCATTGCTTTAAGTTTAGTACTCTCTATATCTTGTATTATCAATTCTACATTCTCTCTAGCAATAAAAGACTCTCTAATAGATAAAAAACCATTAAATCCAATAACAGAGAGAATAATGAAAATTCCCATTACTATGAGCATTTCAACCATTGAAAATCCTTTAAGATATTTATCCTTATTCTTCATGAGCAGTAGTAATATATTCTATCAGTATAATTTAACAAATAATTAACAACATCTCAAGGGGAATAATAATTACAAATAGAAGATTCTTTGTATAAACTCAATTACATACTCATTTAGTAAAAATAGTATAGAAAGAGAGATATACATAAAGGGGAGGAGGGGTATGGGAGTTTTTAAAGTACTCTTTTTTAATAATATTTTGGATACTGCATACACAGTTGATATTATTAAGAATATATAGATATAT
>JAAZAL010000115.1 GCA_012514355.1 Candidatus Dojkabacteria bacterium | reverse complement strand
TAGACCCTGTAAGCACACTCTCTGATAGTAAACCTGTACTCAAAGAAACAGAACATTACTACTTAGATCTTAAGAAATTAGAAAATGAGATAAGTAAGTGGGTAAATAGTAGTAGTGATAACTGGAGAAAGTGGGTAAGAGAATTTTCAAAGGGCTGGATAAAGGAAGGGTTAGAGCCAAGAGAGGTGACAAGAGATATGAAATATGGAATACCCGTTCCAATTAAAGGTTGGGAGGAAAAAGTTATATATGTATGGATAGAAGCCGTAGTCGGATACCTTTCTGCATCAATAGAGTGGGCTAAAAGTATTGGGGAGGAAAGCAAGTGGGAAGATTTCTGGAAAGATTCAAAGTGTAAACATTACTACTTTATTGCTGGTGGGAATGTTCCATTCCATACAATAATATGGCCTGCACAACTTCTAGCATATAGTGAGAAGTATTCAAATGACACCCTTTGGGAAAAGTATAAATTACCAGGAGAAAGTAAAAGAGAGAGTCTAAATCTCCCATACGACATTCCTGCAAACAAAATGCTTCTTTACAAAGGTAAAAAGATGTCAAAAAGTGATAACACAGGTATGTCTGTTGATTCCCTATTAGAGAAATATAGTGCTGATTTAATTAGGTTTTTCTTTGTAAGAAATGCCCCTGAAAACCATGATAGAGAGTTTGAATGGAAAGACTTTATAGATTGTAATAACAATGAGCTTGTAGCAAATATCGGTAACTTTATTAATAGGTCTCTATCCTTTGTTAATAGTAAGTTTAATAATCAAATTCCTCAAGGACAGTTAGATGATGATGTAATAAGCACTATAGATACAACATTTAAACAGGTAGGAGAACATATTGAAGGCTGTGATTTTGTTAAAGCAAGTGAATCAATTCTTAAGTTAGGAAACTTTGCTAACAAGTATTTTAATGATAAGGCCCCATGGGTTTCTTTCAAAGAGAATATTTCTGATTGTGAAAATACAATATTTAATTCAATACAGTTAGTAAATGCTTTAAGAATATTACTTAAACCTTTTATTCCACAAAGTGTTATTAAACTAACTAATATGCTCAATATACAAGGAGAGTATGATGCAAATATTGAATTAACTAATACAGGGAAAGTAAGTAAGAATACACACAGTTGGGGATTTGTTCCTCTTAATTCTGGCCATAAATTCAATGAACCGGAAATTCTTTTTGCAAAAATAGAGCAGGAAGAAGAATAAACTATATCTGTTGACTCATTACTAACCCTTCGGCTAGCTTTAGTTTAACTAACTCTTGCCATACAGATTCTGTAATAAAGGGAATAAATGGATGCATAACAATTAAATTCCTCTTTAGGATATATAGTAATTCAGAGAGCTTCTCAATTCTTCTTTCTGATCCAATTTCTTCATCTTTAATTTCTCCTTTAATTTCTTCAATCCAAATATCACATAATTGATGCCAAAAAAACTCTCTAATTACCTCTGCTCCTAAATTAAATTGATACTTAGAGATATATTTAGAAACAATTTTAATATGTTCCTCTGTTCTTTTTATCCTTTCTGAAGACATATTTACAGATTGTTTGGAAACTTTCGCTATTTCACTGTCCTCAATATTCATTAATATAAATCTACTAGCATTCCATATTTTATTTACAAAATTCCTATTCCCTTTTATCTTTTCCTCTCTGATAGGGGCATTGGAGCCAGGAAGTGCATCTGAGTAATACCAAAGTCGAAGTGCATCTGCTCCATATTTATCAAATACTTCTTGAGGCTCTATACCGTTACCCTTACTTTTTGACATCTTAGAACCATCTGATGCAAGTATCATACCTGTAAGAAATACTGTATTAAACGGTACTTTCCCCGTTCTATATATTCCAAACATCAGCATTCTTGCGGACCACCAAAACAAAATATCTCTTGCATGTATCATCATTTGGGTAGGATAGTATTTCTTAAAATCCTCACCATTTACACCCCCTAAAGTAGTATATGGCCATTGACCTGAACTAAACCAAGTATCAAACATATCTGTTTCAGCCTCCCACTCTCCCTCTTTTTTGGGAGGGTTTTCACCAACATAAATATCTCCACTGCCCGTTACCTTTGTATTAAATTCTGTCTCAAAATCTTTTACTGTTTTACCTTCATTTTCATTTAACCAATCATAGACTTTCTTTCCCCCGCTATACCAAACAGGAATCCTTTGGCCCCACCATAACTGTCTAGAAATACACCAAGGTTGAATATTTTCATAAAAAAACTCTAAGGCTCTTTGTT
>JAAZAL010000114.1 GCA_012514355.1 Candidatus Dojkabacteria bacterium | reverse complement strand
GGACAGACTCCTTTTACATATCTATCAGGAAGAAATTTATTAACTTTTTCATCAAAGTACTGTTTTGATTTTTGAGGATAGAGATATCCTAACTCTTTTAGAACTAAGAAGATATTTTGAACAACCTCTTTGTGGTTTTCTGTTGTAGTAGAGGTATATTTTTCGTAAAGTAAAGAAAGCTTCTCAAAGGTTTCTAATATCTCTTTATGAGAAGTTTCTACTAACTGTTCTGGGGTAATTCCTAACTCCTCTGCTTTAAATACAATTGGTGTTCCGTGACTATCACTTCCAGAAACCATTAATACCCTATTTCCTTTCTGTCTATGGTATCTAGCGAAAACATCGCAAGCAATATTTTGTCCTGCAAGATGTCCTAGATGTAACTTACCACTGGCGTATGGCCATGAGACTCCTATAAAGATTTTTTCTTGATTTAAGTTTTCCATATATTTCAACACAATTATATCAAACTATACCTTTTTTACTAACATATGGAAAATTATCTAAAAGATATGTATACTGAAATAATAGATACTGCCCTATGTTAAAAACAAAAGATCAAAAAAAATCAATAAACTTCTTACAACCTCTCGGAGACTCAGACGGAGTTATTCAAACCTCATTTTCTTGGTTAACTACAGTTGGTAAATGGATGTTAATGGTAGTTGAAGTTGTGGTTTTAGGAGCTTTTGGGTATAGGTTAGTGATGGATGGAAAAAACAATGATTTAACAGACCAAATTAATGATCAGGTTAAAACATTAGAGAATGAAACTTGGAAAAAAAGTTCAATTAAATATCAAAATCTTCAATCAGTACTTGGAGATATTGATACTGCAAAAGAGAATCAAGATCTTAATTCCAAGCTTATCTCAGAGGTAATAAATGGGATACCTCTTACACTAGATTTACAGAGTATTTCTGTTAATAGTGGGAAGGTTTCCCTTTCTATCAAGACTTCCGATTTTAAGGCACTGCGTAACTATGAAGACACTCTTAAAAATAACTCCTCATATTCTGAGGTGAAGGTAAATATTAAACTTGAGGGTACAGAGTATCAAGTAAGTATTAATTTTGTTGCATTAAAGGAAACTAAATAGTATGGGTACTTTAGAGAATAGCGAAAGAAAAGTCGAATATGTAAAAATCGCGAAAAAGGGTGAAAGTAAAAAAAGTGAAATGATTTTTACAGGGTTAACATATATTGCAGCAATACTGTTAATAGTTTTTGCTATTGTTCCAACCATCAAAACTGTTCAGAGAATTGATTCCGAGATTAAGTCTAAGAAGGCAACTACCGAAGCGCTTAAGAGTAAATTAGCAGCATTAACTAGTTTAGATGGTCAATATTCAGCAAATAAAGAAACCTTTGATGGAATAACATTAATTTTCCCAAATAACGAAGATTTTAGTCTTTTTCTTGCTAATATAGACTCTATTGTTAGTAGAAACGCATTTGCTCTTAATTCAATAGGGTTTTCAAAGATTAGGCAGAGATCTCAAGAAAGTACTTTAGATTTTGCTGTTCTAAAGCCATACGCCATTAGTTTAAATGTTGTAGGGAATAAATCTGGACTTATACCCTTTCTAAATGATTTAGAGGCATTACCAATGTATCCTGTTATTGAGAGTATTTCTTACAGTAACCAGACAGATGATCAAGGGAATACTAACTACTCGATATCGCTTAGAGCTTATAACATAGAAGAGGTAAATTTTTATAGTCAATAGTTATGGAAACATTTAGAAAATATTTTTTTATAATTCTTTTAGCAGTAATAATTGGTATT
>JAAZAL010000113.1 GCA_012514355.1 Candidatus Dojkabacteria bacterium | reverse complement strand
TACAACCTTATAGCTTGTTTGGAAACTTGAACCTGGGAGCATTCCAATAGTACCGTAAATGGAATCATTAAAATCCCACAATATTTTACCTGTACTATACACACCTCTTCTATTTACTAAAGATACGTCGTCCTCACCTAATATGGTTGGTATAACTCCTGAGGAAAGGATTTTAGGATCTAATACATCTTCAATTTTATCTGGTCTTGCTGGACCATCACCATTGTTTGTTAATGTAATTGTATACACAAGTTCCGAACTTGGATTAGCTGTTCCTTCATCTTTACAACTTTCTACTACATTTTTTGTTAGAATTAAATCCCCTGGTAAACATCTACAGGTTGTATGGTCACACTGTTCCCAAGTACAAGGAGCGCCCGCAGGAGATCCACCTACATAGTCTTCACACTGTTCACCTTCATCTAGTACTCCATCTCCACAATATGGATTAACATCACAAATACAATTGTCTGTACAAGTAGATCCTGTAGCACAGCCTGTTGGAGTTGCATTTGGGTCACAAACCTCTCCTGGATCCTTCGTTCCATCACCACAGAAAGGATTTAACTCACAAATACATTGGGCTGTACAAGTAGATCCCGTTGCACAACCTGTTGGACTTGCATTCGGGTCACAAGCCTCTCCTGGATCCTTCGTTCCGTCCCCACAAGAAGGTTCTTCTTCAATTAGTAAATATCTTGTTTGATAGAAGTATGGATTATTACAACTAGAACATGTTGTCTTACATACCGCTTCTTTAGTATTTGGAGCGTCATCTTCACAACCAGGTTCAGTTATCATCTTTTGGGAGGCACTATCCCAATAAGAGCAAAGTTCATAATCCCCGCCTGGAGACGGTGGAGTACAACGAGGGTCTTTATCAGTACAAGGGTTAACTGTTTGGTTTTCCCTTAGCCTACATTCACAGGCATTATTATGACAGTAAGAGACATAAGGCCAATAACAGGTAATCTCTGTACAATCTGCTCCCGTAGAGCAAGATGTTCCCTCTCCTTCAGCTTCACTCTCTGTAGGTGCTGTAGTTTCTTTTTGATTAACTCTCCATACTAAAAAACCTAAAGCTATTGATAAAACTAATATTACACTAGTTAAGATAATTGTACTGTTTTTTGTTAACTTTAATTTCATATTTAAGATCCGTTAAGTTTCTTCCTTAAAGTTAACTCATTTAGGAAAACATTTCAACTATTCAAACAAGCTCTTTAATTGTTCAATATTGACTATATCCTTAATCATTACAATAACAATAAAAAGAATTAAAAGCCCAAAACTAATATTTATTATTAAACTCTCAACTCTTTCATTCAAATCTTTCTTGAAGATGGATTCAATAAATAGGATAAAAAATCTACCCCCATCTAATGCAGGAATTGGTAAAAGATTTATAACAGCTAAGGACAGAGATAAATCTGCTAATATACCTAAAAAGGTAATCACTCCTAAGGTTTTGAAATAGTCAATTATAAAATATATCCCTATAGGACCACTAAAGGTATTAGATAATTCTGAATAATCTCCCGTTTCTTTAGCTTGAGATAGTAGTTCTGATAGTGCCCTGCCCGTTATTTTAACAACATTTATAGAATGACTTAACCCTGAAAAAATCTTGTTATTTGAATAATCAATATATACATCATAGTTACTACCCGTATACACACCTATTTTTCCTTCCTCACTTACCTTGACATTAAAACTCTCACACACTTCACTCTCATTACATGCATAGATATCTACAGATTGATTCTTGAATTTCTCTAACTCTTTTGGAAGTTGCAAATGATTATCAATTACAACACCATTTACATTAACAATATATCCCTTTTCGTACATACCCGCAGTAAATGCTCCCTCTTCTGTTGCTAATTCATAAGGTATATCAGAGTATCTCTCTTTTGATATTACTGCCCCTACTGGTTTGAAATCCTCATATGTATTACTAACAATCATCTTCCACCCATTATTACCTAAATATATTGTGTAGAGAGTAGTTGCAAGTAGTATATTCATAGTAACACCAGCCAACATTACAAACATCTGAGCCCATTTACTCTTGTTTTTTAAATTTCCTTTATCCTTCCTATTCTCTTTCTCTTGCGTTGGATCTCCATCACCTAATATCTTTACATATCCCCCGAAAGGTAATGCCCTTAAACTAAATTCTGTCTCTTTACCCTTTCTTGAAATTAATTTAGGTCCAAAACCTATTGAAAATTCAATAACTTTTGCTTTAACAGCTTTAGCTGCTAGAAAATGTCCTAACTCATGTACAAAGGTTAAGATACTAATTACAGCAAGTAAAAGGAGTATGTTTATAATGATTGCCATGTTGGGGGAGATATTTGTTTAGATTATATAGTCATCAGTTCTTCTTCTTTTTTATCTTTAATCTC
>JAAZAL010000112.1 GCA_012514355.1 Candidatus Dojkabacteria bacterium | reverse complement strand
AAGGAAGAGATTGTTAAGAAGGCGAGAGATATTTTTACTATGTTATCTCCTAACAACAAAGTCGTATGGGATGACAGAGGAAATATTGGTAAGAGATATAGATACCAAGATGAAATTGGTACTCCATTCTGTATTACAGTTGATTATGAATCATTAGAAAATGATACTGTTACAGTAAGAGATAGGGACACTATGGAACAGAAGAGAGTTAAGATTGAAGACTTAGATTCTGTTATTAATTAACAGACTTCTAATATCTTATACCTAATTATATTTGTCCTTACTATTACAGTTACTGTATCTCCTTTTTTAGCTTTAAGTAACTTCTTTCCTATTGGAGAATCTTGCGATATGTAGTTTTTTAGAGGATCTGCCTCTATAGATGATACTAGTTTAAATTCTAATATCTTGTCTCTTTCTTTAACCTTAACTGTAGAACCTAATTTGATTTTGGTAGGTTCACATTTATCACCTTCTATGAGTAGTTCATAGTTATCAAGTATTTGGCTAATCTCTTTAATTCTTTTGTTTATAGATTCTTTTTCAGATGCAATTATACCTAAATTCGCACTATCTTCATCGGAGTCTTCTCTTCTAGATTCTTCCAATCTATTCATTACTTCAATGAGATCTTTTTCTTGAAGTTGTTTTAACTCCTTAATTAGTTCTTTTTCTTTTTCTTTTGTAATTTTGTATTTTTCTTTCTTTAAAGGAAACATGGTCGTGGGAAATAAAGTAATATATGTAACATTCAAATGTATATTAATATTCTATTTCATTTGTCTATATTTAACAAGGTGAAACTATTTACTCAGTTTTGACTTCTTCTCTCTCCACTCTTTAATTTCTTTGTGATTACCACTTAACAATACTTCTGGTACTTTCCAGTTATTAAATATTTCTGGTTTAGTATATGTAGGATAGTCTGGGTTATCTGTATTAAAGGTTTCTGAGATTAGGGACTGTTCATTTCCTAATACTCCTGAGATTAGTCTAGTAATACCATCAACTAGTACTAATGCTGGTAGTTCTCCTCCAGAGAGTACATACTCTCCTATTGAGAATTCCCAATCTACTAAATTATCATGTACTCTTTGATCAAATCCTTCATAGTGTCCACACAGTATTATGTAATGGGAATCTTTTTTTTGTGAGAGCTGATGTAATTTACTTTGTACTAATTTCTCTCCTTTTGGGGATGTTAATATTACAATACTGTTTTCTTTCTTTAATTCTTTTAAACAGTTATATATTGGTTCTACTTTCATTACCATTCCTGGTCCTCCTCCATATGGGGTATCATCTACACTTTTATGTTTATCTATGGCCCAATCTCTAAGGTTGTGTATATCTATTTTTATTAATCCTTTTTCTTGAGCACGTTTTACTATACTGCTATTTGTATATGCAGATATTACTTCAGGAAAGATTGTTACTATATCAAAATGTATCATATTTAGTTATATTTATACCATTTTTCTTGTTACTTTTAAAACAACAATGTGTGTTGTAGACATTTAGATATTAAATAAGTAGAATTAAATAGATATATCTAATTACAAATATTGATGAAACAAAAATTAAGGGTTTTATTGATTTCTATCCTATTACTTTTAACACAAAGTAATATTTCTTACGCTTACTTACCACGAGATTTTAGATCTGGGCGCCAGAATAAATTAGTAGAAGCCCTTATATTTCTCATTATTTATTTTCTTTCATTATTTGCTTACTCTACAATGGTTGAAGGGCATGAACAAAAGAAAAGTAAGTTATTTATATTCGCCATAATATATGCAATAGTAATATTTGTAATATATTGTGCATTTAGTAAATACTTCTCAATTATTAATTTGTTTTAGGTAAGAAATATCAAGATAAGAAACAACACATTAATATTTGTATCTTTAGCAACAATACTACTAGTTGGATTAGGGATATTCTTATTTAAATATTTAAGGCAGGAACCTGATACAAAAGAGATAGAAAGAAAGTGGCTTATTTCTAGCCTTGAGGATATCCCTTACGATTTATCTAAAGCAGATAAATATGACATATATCAATCCTACATATCCTTTTCTCCTGAGATGAGACTGCGAAATGTTAATAACGGAGAATTTTATATTTTTACTATTAAGTCAAATATGTCTATAGATGGTTTAATTAGAGACGAAGTAGAATATTACATCACGAAGGAAGAATATGAACATTTACTTACAAAAAAAGAGGGAACTACTATACATAAAATTAGATATTCAATTCCTGATGGGAAGGGGAATAAACTTCAACTTGACGTATTTTTTGATGATTTAGATGGATTAGTATATTTAGAAATAGAGTTTGATAGTGAGAAAGAAGCTAAGGATTATATACAACCAAGTTGGGTGAAAAAAGATGTAACTAGTGATAAGAGATACAAGAATCAAAGCCTATCCCAATTTGGTATTCCCAAAGAGTAATCATGTCAAGTATATCAAGGAAGAATACTATTAAAATGGTACCGCTACGGGGAATCGAACCCCGATTACATGATTGAGAATCATGTGTCCTAACCGTTAGACGATAGCGGCATAACAGGGTAATTTTATCATAAAAGGAGTGATTGATAAACAGATAGTATATTATTGACAACTGTTTTAAATCTATATATTATTGCACGATATAATTTTAAACTTCCCTATACTATGACAAGGGATAAGTCTCAGGTACTGCTTACTAAGCAAGGACATCTAAAACTTAAAGATGAGTTAAAACACAGGGAGGGAGACCTTAGAAAGAAGTTACAGGATACTCTTAATCAAATGAGAAGTCAGGGTGATTTAAAAGAGAATGATGGATATACAATGGCTGTTGATGATTTTCAAAGTAATGAAGAGAGGATATTAAATATTAGAAAGATGTTAGAGAATGCTGTTATTGTTGAAAAGAAAAAGGGTAGTAAAGTTGAAATAGGGTCTCATGTTACTATTGAATGTAAGGGCGGATTAAAGAGGAAGTACCAGATTGTTGGTGAAGATGAAACTAATCCTTTAGAATTTAAAATCTCTTACAAATCTCCTTTTGGAAGTTCCCTAATGGGAATGAAGAAGGGTAGTAAGGTTAATATTGATACACCTTCTGGAAAAATGGAGTGTAAGATTGTAGATGTTGAGTAATTTAACTGTGAAGGAATGTTCCCTTTTTCATTACAGAGCTTAGAGTGTATTTCTCATAGAGAAGTTTTCCCCCACTTACATTAAAAGCTATATTTTTCTTATTACAAAATATTGAGCATTTAGCATCAACTGGCATATGCGAATTAGGAGTATGACTTTCATTAGGCATTATTGAAAACATTTTAAAATACTCTTTCCATGTCATATCTCTAATAGGTTTGGCTTCAAAATATTCTTTAGGATCTTTATCATATATATAGTCGATATCTGAAACTTTAAAGACCCTATCAAGCAGAAGTGCATCTGCAAAAACTGCAGCATCCATATCTGTACTCCAACCTACCTTTAATCCACCACTAACCATGTATCCTTTCTTTTCAGTATGTAAGAATTCATATGCATCTCCTAATGTTTGAGGTACAAAGATCTCCTTATCTTCCAAATATGATGCTAATATGATTGCATTGGTTTGTGTAACAGACATTGCTATATTATGTATTCCATTTGGATCTTTAATTGATTCTGATACTTTGGTTTCCATATTTCTAGATAGTCCTCCTCCTCCTACAACTAGAACTATGTGATCATATTCCTTCTTGTTTTGCTCATACCACTCTTTAACCTTTTTAAATAGTTCAAAATTAATATTTAAGAGATGGTCATACAGTATTGAGCCTCCTACTTTTATTACTATGTCTTTTTTCATATGTTTAAGATTAATATTAATGCTAGTACAGAATATATGAATGGGGGAATGTAATCAACCAATTTTATCTTTCCCATAAACCTAATATTCCATAGTGAGAGAATTAAGTAAAATGCTAAGGTACCAATAGCTGGTACAACAAATATGTTTGTATTAAAGAATATACAGCTTGTCATAGCTACAAAGAGAGAGGATATTAAAGATATTGTTAATGCAGAAAGACTTTCTTTCCTATGTATTTTAATATCTGACCAAAAGAATATTAAGGAGAAGAGAGTAATTAACAGAACTGATAACCATATTGAAAATGACAATCTAATTAATACACTAAGAATCATATAGAAGGAGGCGATACATATGAAATCAAATACTGCTCTTGTTTGTACTTCTATACTGTAAACTTTTTTAAATGAACTTTTTACATTTATAAATAGGATGAGGAGTAATAGTAATGAGATAAGGATTAGAACCATATCCATTAGAAAACTAGTATTGTAATAGATAAAGAATAGAAGGGATACATAAAAGAGAACGGGTAATACAAAGTTTGTAAAAAATCTTTCTTTAAGCGATATTCTTTGGATTACTTCACTGTATTGAGAGATCTTTCTTCCAGAATAGAGGGTAAACGCTCTGATAAACCAGGTTAATATTAGAAGTATTCCCACTACCCCACTTAATATATATGTTTGATTTGGCGTATGTGTTGTATATGCAAAGTAAACCGTTACTAAAAGTATTAGGAATAGATAAAGTAATTCATTTTTTATCTCAACTCTTTGTTTCAATTGTTAGGCAGTATTAATTAATTAATCCCCCGAATCCTTTAAATACACCAACCAATACTATTAGCCACCAGGCTCCAATTGTAAATAGGTCACCAACATTTCTTCCTAATTTCCCATTTTTCCAAGAGTAATATACCTGTATTGAAAGAAGTATAAATACAAAAGCTATTATGGATAGGCTTACACCATCTGTTGTACCAAAGATATTTTTTATTCCTAGTATTATTGGAGATGTATGTTCCTCACCTTTTACCTCCTTTAAGAAGTATTCCGATATATCTTTTTCTGCAATATTACCTGCTTTATCAGATGCCATTAACAAAGATCTTTCTCCTATGTCTTCTTTAGGAATATTTATAGATACTGTTTGTTCTAGTGCTACTTCAATATCATAGGTTTTATCTCCAGTAATAAATTTCAATTCCACTGCATCTTCTGGTGCAAAGAAACTTAGTTCGTAGTTTTCATCAATTTTTTTTACTTTAATTGTTTCTTGAAGGATTATTGGAGGTGTTGAATCTATTGTAAATAAAACAGGTTCTGATTTAATATTTTCACCTTTGAGTGTTGCTGTTATTATTTGCTCTCCTTCTGACCAGTCGCTTTCTTTATCAAATTCCCATTCTTTTGTATTACTTTTTGTTTCTCCAACTATTTCCTGATCTTTTAATATCTCCACTGTATACTCTCCAGTTGTATTTTCTGTTTCCCCCTTTATATTTACATTAGCATCATTTAAAAGGTCACTTGGTTTTGGATTAGTTATTTTTATGGATTTAATCTCTCCTTTCTCTGGTACTATTGGTTTAGCAGGTGGAGGTGTTGGTGTTGAAGGTGCCGATATTGTTGGTTTGTAAATTTGGTTTGTTTGATTCCCAAACATCTGTACTACAAGAATTGTTTCTTTTCCAAGGAGTGTTCCTTCTACTACTGCTACCCCTATTTCTTTGTAATTAACACTCATAATATTTTCTTTATGTGTTGGACTTGCCATCCAGGCTTCATGTACTCCCTCTGCTGTTCTAAATCCTTTAGCTAAATTCTCTCCTGCGTATACATATGTATATCCTGCTTGAGAGATAAACATCCAGGGGGTTTCTCCATTTGGTCCGTAGTGATCCCAATACTGTACTTCAAACATATTGTTTGCTTTGGCTTGTGCTGCTGCTGTTAGTTTTGCATTTGATGTAAGGGTGTTTAATCCTGCAGCTGTTCTTTGTTGATTTGTTAACTGAATGATATTTGCTGGAGAGATACTGCTAGCCATAGCTTGAGGTATACCTAGTAATCCTCCGAAGGTATTAACGAAAAGTAAAATTAGGGTATATATTACTAATGCAACCTTTCTTAATAGAAGTGGTTTATATTTATTCTCTTTATTTGGAATAAAGAATCTTTTCACTGTAGCAGTAGTAAAAATTGTAAGTAATTTATCTTGTATATACTACCAATTAATATGCATGCTTGCAAAGGATATTAAAAAAAGAAAAGCCTGAGATATACTCAGGCTAATTCTTTTTCTCATCTTACAGAGAAATGCCGGCAGATTTGACTACTTAACAGCTGTTTTTAAAGCTTTTCCAGCTTTAAATACTGGTACTGTTCTTGCAGGTAACTGAATCTTCTCCAAGGTTTTTGGATTGATTCCAGGTCTGGAGTCTCTGTGTCTTACATCAAATTTTCCAAAGCCTGTTAGAAGTACTGCATCACCTCCTTTAAGAGATTTTGTTATAGATTCAAATACGCCATCGATTGCTTCTGCAGCTTGCTTTTTTGTAAGTCCTGCTGCTTTTGCTACACCATCGACTAAATCTTTTTTTAACATTGTTGCCATTTTAGTTTACCTCCTTTCTAAGAGATGCGGATGCCACAAATCCTGATATCACACGATTTGTAGTATCACATCAATAAAATATGATATATACAACTCTTCGTCAAGCACATATTTGCTATGGGGTACTCGAGTATTCTATTAAAATATTCATTAATTACAATATTTTCATGGGTATTTATATTAAACTTTCTAAGATTAAAGCGTGTAAAAAAGTTGCTACATTTTAAAGAATATATCGTATTTACAAGCACATATTCAAAAAGGCCTACAAATCAGGCGTTTTAATATATCGACGAATTTTAATAGTTAATATTTAGGAAGAAAAATATAGAGAAAAGTTATACATTACAAAGTTTTAAATAAATATGGGAGCACCATTTCTGATACTCCCAATTTAAGTTTTCACTTCTGCCCCATAGTATTGATGACTAGAAGTCATCTTTTTCCCCTCAATTATCTTGCTATTTCAACAGCTCGAGTCTCTCTGATTAAGGTAACTTCTACATTACCTGGGTAATTTTGAGTCTTTTCTATGGTTGCAGCTAAGTCTTTTGCTAAGACAGTCATTTCATCATCAGTGATTAATGCTGGTTTAACAATTACTCTTAGCTCTCTTCCTGCTTTAATAGCGAACACCTCTTCAATTTTATCTCCTCCTAACTCCTTAGCAACATTCTCTAACGCCTCTATTCTTTGAATATACTGTTCATAGCTATCTTTTCTTGCTCCTGGTCTTGCTCCTGATATTGCATCTGCAAGATATACTATTACTGCCTCTACTGATTGAGGTTCTATATCTAAGTGATGAGATTCAATTGCATTTACTAATTTGTCATCTAATCCGTACTTTCTAGCTACTTGACCAGATATATGATGATGAGGGCTATCTATTTTATGAGTTAATACTTTTCCTACATCATGTAGTAAACATGCCCTTTTTACTAAATCAATATCTGCATTTAACTCTGCGGCAAGTACCTCTCCTAGCCTCATTACTTCAATAGTGTGAGACATTAAAGATTGACCGTAACTTGTTCTATACTTCATTTTCCCGATTAGTTTTAGCAATCCAATATCTATCCCAGGCCAACCCGCCTCTTCAGCAAGAATCTGACCATTCTTTTTTATCTCAATAGATATCTCATTTTTAGCCTTTCTAATTGCTTCTTCAATTGAACTTGGGTGTATTCTCCCATCTCCAATTAGTTTGCTTAACGCTACTGCTGCTATCTCTCTTCTTAGAGGATCAAAAGACGAAAGTGCAATGGTATTTGGCGATTCATCGACAATGACATCTACACCAGTAAGTTTTTCGAACGCTCTAATATTTCTTCCTTCTTTACCTATTACTCTACCTTTAACTTTGTCATCTTCAATTTTAATAGTGGATGTTGTAGTTTCTCCTACATAGTCCGTCACTATTCTTTGCATTGATTCTACTAAAATTTCTTTTCCTCTTTCATCTGCAATCTCTTCTACATGCTTTTCGGCTTGTCTAATCTTTTTCGCTTCATAGTCTTTAATATCCTCATCTACTTGACTCATTAGCTTCTGCTTAGCCTCCTCTTGTGTTAGACCTGAGATTCTTTCTAACTCCTCCTTAAGTTGCATCCTAGTCTTTTCAAGACCTCTTTGCATTTTCTTAACTGACTCAGATGACACCTCTAACTCTTCACTCTTTTTATCTATCATCTTAGTCCTCTCGTTTAACTTCTTCTCTCTTTCTAAAAGAAGTTCTTCGTGCTCCTCTGTTTCTTTTCTAAGTTCTCTTAGACGATCGTCAGATTTTCTCTTGTTCTCTTCTATTTCTTTTTCTGCTTCCTCTATCTTTTTAGAGATAAGCTTGTCTGCAACTCTGGCAATTTCCTCTTCTGGGATGTCTTTAACATTAACCCATTTCTTTCCAAACTTTAGGTAAGAGAACATACCTGCGCTACCTACCAAAGCTGCGACAATACCAATGATTAACTCCATTTGAGTATTGTTAAAAATTTAAAACTTTTGGGGTAAAGAAAATTGAAAAATTACAATAGATTCCGACCACCCGGAACCACTCTATCTATTAATCTATTAAATTCAATTAAAATCATACAATTTTTCATTAATTCGAAACAAATCAATTTTTCTTATCCCCGTCCTAATCAATAACCATGACAATACAGGACTTCATAATAATACCATTTTTCCTCCGATCCCGCCAGTATAAAGGGACTGACCCCCGTCCGACCCCAGTTAATCCAATTTTAATCACGACCTGCTATCATTTACCCATGTCTAGGCACCTTCGCGATTTCAAACCCAACAGCTATTATCATGTATTTAATCGTGGCAACAATAAAGAAGCCATACTCAAATCCCCAGCCGACAAACAACTCTTCCTCGGCCTAATATTCAGATATAAAAAAGAATGTAATATAAATATTGTTGCATACTGCATTATGGACAATCATTTCCATTTGATAATCAAAACCCCAACAGACACGGAATCTCTCTCAAGATATATGCAAAAACTTACCGGGACTTTCGCTATGGAGATAAACAGAAAATACCAAAGGGTTGGCCATGCATTCCAAGGGAGATACAATGCCAACTACCTGCCATATAAAAAAGATCTTCTGCGGACACGGGCATATTTACGGCAGAACCCAGTGCGGGACGGGTTGGTGAGAAAGGCCGGAGATTACAAATGGCTGAGCAAGGGATAGGGTCAGAGCAGGGTCAGGCCTTTTATGAGGGTTTGGTAGAAGGTTAGGTTATGGATAGTAAGAAGGGTTAGCGCCGTCGCCTCGCCGTTTTTCAGCATGTGATGAAGGTAGGCTCTTGTGTAGTTTCGGCAACACTCGCAGTTGCACTCGCGATCCACTGGGGCTTGATCCAACGCCATCTCGCTGTTCTTTATCCTCACAACACCTTGCGAGGTATAAAGGGTCCCGTGTCTCGCGTTTCGAGTTACTAAAACCGTATCAAAGAGGTTGTACCCTATCTTACTAGCTTTTACAATATCCTCAGGCTTACCTACCCCCATTGCATATCTAATTGTATCTTTAGGTACATTCTCAATAACGGCGCTCATTTCATCGACAACCAACTCTCCATCTTTATCTATTACATATCCACCGAAATTGTATCCATCAAAACCAATTTTCGAAAGCTCCTTTGCACAGTAAGCCCTCAAATCTAAATAGTTTGAACCTTGGACTACACAAGTCAGAAGTTTCCCTGTTTTCTTTGTTCCCCCATACTCATTGTTAAAACGCTCTTTACATCTTACTGCCCATTTTAATGTCCTTTCTACTGATTTCTCTGCATCCGCTCTTGAAAGGCCTGTATCCCTACAATCATCTAAAGTCACCAATACATCAGAACCAATTTTCATCTGAATATCAATTGAAGACTCTGGAGTTAATTCATATGTATTACCCTCTTTGGGAGATTTAAACGTTGCCCCATTCTCCGAAACTTTACCTTTCCATTTTTTAGAGTGAAGTAAGGAGAACAATTGGAACCCTCCTGAATCTGTAAATACAATACCTTTCCAACCCATCATCTTTTTAATGCCGCCTAACTGTTGTATGACATCGGGCCCTGGGTGAATTAAAAGATGTAGAGTATTTGTTACTATGGCTTCTGTTCCTGTTTCCTCTAACTGTTTGGTTGTAAGGTATCTAACTGCTCCTCTAGTAGCATCGGGCATGAAAAAATATTTCTCTTTCAGAATGTCTAAGTTTGTCATATTTACTTACTTAATTAACATACTATCACCATAGCTTAAAAATTTATACCCTCTATCTATAGCTTGTTCATAGGCTTTTTTTATTGATTCTTTCCCAGCAAAAGAAGAAACTAAAAGAATTAAAGATGAATCAGGCATGTGGAAGTTGGTCACCAAAACATCAACAACCCTCCATTCATACCCAGGGTAAATGTAAAGATCGGTATAGCCAAAGTATGACAAGAGTTTTCTTTCTTTCTGACTGTATGCTGATTCTAATGCTCTTGCTACTGTTGTACCAAAAGCCCAAACCCTTCCCTTACACTCATTAATACTCTGGCATGCCTCGTGTGATACATTTATATATTCCTTATGAATTTGGTGCTCCTCAATATTTTCCTCCCTTATGGGTGCAAATGTACCCCATCCAACCCGAAGTTCAATTTTAACTATTTTCCCACCCTTGTTCTCAATCTCATGTAATATTTCCTCAGTTAGATTTAGACTTGCTGTAGGGGCTGCCACAGCTCCAGGAATGGAGGAAAATACCGTATTGTACCTCTCTTTATCACTCTGTTTGTCTTTTCTCTTCATATATGGAGGAAGAGGTGTATGACCATACCTATTAAAAAGATCAAAGGCGTTCCCATATACGAATTCGATTAGAAAACCATTCTCTTCTCTCCTTTCAACTCTAATCTGTATATCTTCACAGATTAATATATCTGACAACTTGACATTTTTTGCCCTCCCTATTAAGCAAAACCAGGTATTCTCCCCCCTATCTTCTAAAAAAAGTACCTCAACTTTCTTACCTTTGGGTGTTAAAAAAAATGTCCTACTATTTAAAACCTTAGTTTCATTTAATACAACTATGTCTCCCTCCTTAATATATTCAGGGATATTAAAATATTTACGGTGTTGCATATCCCCACTCTTTTTGTCTAATACTAGTAAATTTGAAGTACCTCTTTTTTTAGGAGGGTACTTTGCTATCATTTTTTCACTAAGATTGTAATTAAATTCAGAAATTTTCATAAGTTGGATATTATATAGCAATTTGATTGATATTACAGTAAAATTATTAATATGAGAGATTTAAATACACAACCTGTAAAAACATTGTTTCTTGGCACAGATTGGGAATCTGTAGAGACTCTTAGATCACTTCTTGAAGACAAAAGATTTGATATCGTAGGAGTAATTACTACTGTAGACAAACCAGTAGGCAGAAAGCAGATATTAACACCCTCAAAAGTAAAAGAGTTCGCATTAGAGAATGGTATAGAAATATTCCATACAGAAAAACAGAAAGAAAAATATCAACAAGCATTAGAAAAATTCAAACCTGAGTTAATTGTATGTAAAGCCTTTGGAGAAATACTACCTGACTTCTTTATCAATTACCCAAAATACAAATCTATAAATATACACTTCTCTCTACTTCCTAAATACAGAGGTGCAGTACCAATACAAAAAGCAATACTAGAGGGAGAGAAAGAAACAGGAATATCGATAATGGTAATGTCTGCAGGACTAGATGAAGGAGATATCCTAAAAACAATTAAAGAACCAATATATGAAACCGATACTAACCTAACCCTAAGAAAAAGATTAGTAGAAATATCTGCCCAATCTATTGGCAATATATTAGAACAATGGATAAATGGAAATATTCAACCTCAAAAACAGGACTCCTCTAAAGCTACATACTGTTGGCAAAAAGACATCTCAAAAGAGAATGCCCAAATACAATGGGAAGTAATGGAACCAGAGTATATTGAAAGATTAGTTAGAGCTATGTTACCCTGGCCAATAGCTTGGTGTATATGGGAAAACAAAAGAATACAGATTTTAAAATCTACACTAGTTAAAAAAGAATCTAACCGAAAAGCTGGAATTCTCTTTACTGAAGAAAACAGACTTTTCTTCTCAACAAAAAATCCTACTCTTTGTCTAGAAATCTTACAACTTAAACCAGAAGGAAAAAGCATAATGACTCCAGAGGAATATATACACGGGAGAAATAGAAATTAGAACCCAAACTCTTGCTCATACCCATCTAAATTTGACAACTTTCTTAACCTACTACCACCCCTTAAATCTCTCTCCATACCTAAAATCTTTGATTTAAGCTCCTCAAATTTCTCTACTAATACAGGTCCAAACTCATACAGTATTGCTTGCTCAAATCCAGATAAACCCACCCATCTAGATACATTATCATCTGTAAGTATCTCTCTATAGTAACCTTTAGCAAGTTTTAAAATCAGTTCTTGCTCTTGTAGATCAGTAATTTTTGGGAGAGATTCTTCTGATTCGGAGATATCTACTTCCATTGCTAAATCAGATATTTCCTCAGCCATCTCGAATATCTCTTCTTGGCTATTACAATCAAACTCATACATGATAATTTGCTCTAAACCAGTTAAACCATTCAACTCTGAAGCATTATCATCTGTAAGTTCGTGAAGAGAGTAAGACCAAGCAATCTTTTCCTTTTTCTCTTGTTTAACCTCATCTTTTCTATCTTCGGGCTCTGAATCAAAGTTCTCTGCGATATTCGACATAACGTAGTCTAGACAAGAATTTAGTACGATATGATATCACAAGAAAAGAGAATGTGTAAGTATCAAATAAGCCGGATTCTGTTTACGATGATTATCTATCTATGCGGTTTAACCTTGCTCCAAGGGGGGTTGCCACGCAATACTGTATTACTACAATACCCGGTAGTCTCTTACACTACCATTTCACCCTTACCTAATTGCTTAGGCGGTATAACTTTCTGTT
>JAAZAL010000111.1 GCA_012514355.1 Candidatus Dojkabacteria bacterium | reverse complement strand
TCTTCTTTCTCTGAATCTGAATCACTCCCCTTTAATATCTCTTTATCTGATACAGGAATAATCCTAACTCTTCTATCCTCTCCCTCTCCAACACTCTCTGTTTTAATATCATCAAATACCTGTAATGTCACATGTACAACTCTTCTATCTGAAGGACTCATAGGAGAAAGTTCTATAGCCTCTCCAAGTATCCTTGCATCATCTGCTTTTTGCATAGCTATCTGTTCTATCTTTCTGTTTCTCTCCTCCTTATACCCACATACATCTAATACTACTCTGTAGTTACTACCCTCTTCTAGCTTATTTCTAAGCATCATACTTAATATATATTGTAAAGATTCAAGATGTTTTCCATGATTCCCTATTAAATATCCCAAATTGTCTCCATTAAAAGAAATTTTAAAATATGTAACACCCTCACTCTCTTCTACATTAAAATCGTAATCAGCATCAATATCTAACAGTGAAAAAAGTGTATCTAACTCTTTTTGTACTATATCTTTCATATTAATATATTATTAATTTATTTCTTTTTTTGAAGAATATCTAAAAGGTTTTGTATACCCTTTTTAGTTTTGTCAAAATCTAGAGAAAGGTACTGTATTACTAAAAGAAGCGATTGTAGCATCCAATACCAACCAAGTGCTGCAGGCATACTAATTGTAAAGAAAGCAGTCATAACTGGAAGAAGTAACATAGTGGAATTTTGCATTTTCTCTTGCATATCCTCCATAGAAGGATCTTGAGAGACATCTTTCTTTTTCTTTACTTCTTTTTTCTTTGGTGCACCAACCTGTTGCATCTTTTGAGTAAAGATTGTTGTGAAATACTGTGTAATACCTACAAAAACAGAAAGAGCAATATATGGTAGAGCCTCTAATGAGAATTTACCAAACTCGCCTGATACTGCTTTATAGCTGGTAGTTAATTCCCAGAAAAGGAACTTAGTATTAATTGCTGTATCTGTTCCAATCTCTGTCATATTAATAACCCAGGGGTATAGGCCCTCTAAATCACTATTTGTTACTGCTCTAATTACACCAATTAGTGCAGAAAGTATTATTAACTGTGGTATGAATGTACCAACACAACCTAGAGGGTTGTATCCTACCTTCTTATACAATTTCATCTGTTCTTGTGAAAGCTTCTCTTTGTTCTCTCCATACTTCTTTTGTAGTTTCTCTAGCTCTGGTTTTAAAGAAGCCATTTTTTTTGTCATGGCAGTTTGCTTCTTAACCAAAGGGATCATAATTAACCTTCCTATTACAGCTATTCCTAATATTGCTAAACCTAAATTATTCCCAAAGAAGTCATAAAGAAGAATCATTAGGTTAAGTAGTGGGTTAAAGAAAATTGTATTCCAAATTGTTGCTAACATATTTATATATTGAAAATATTTAAAATTCTAAAGCATTATACACTAACTTCCACTATTTTTCAGGAACAGGGTCATACTGTCCTGGTTGAGTCCAAGGGTTACATCTAACAAATCTTTTGAAAGCTAGAATATTTCCTCTTAATATACCAAATTTAGAGATAGCTTCATACCCATACTCTGAACAGGTTGGACTAAATTTACAAGCTCTTAGGTTTGGAAACAGCTTTCCCATATATCCGTGATCTAGGGATAGGGTCTTTTGATATCCCTTAATTAGTATTAATTCAATCTTTTTTAATATCTCTAAGGGCATTTTCAAAAATAGAATCAAAATCTTTTTGAAGTTTTTCATAATCATCACAGTATTTATACGCTATATATACACACTTAATCTTAATATCTGTATTAAGGTGTTTTCTGCTTATCTCTCTAAGAAGTCTTGTCATTCTATGTCTAGCAACTGCATTTCCTATTTTTTTTGAAACTATAAATCCAAATTTAGAAGTAGGGGACGTGCTTTTTTCAACTGCAATCATTCCATACTCTCCTTTGAATTTCTTGTTTAATCTACCTAGAGTGGTAAATTCTTTTCTATCTAATCTATTTATTGAGGGAAGCATACTCTAGTATATACTATCTAATCTTTGATAGTGGTTTCTTTCTTTTTAACTTGTACTCATCTGATACTGTTAAGGCTTTTCTTCCTTTGGCGATACGTCTTTTTAGAACTTTCTTGCCATTAGAATCTTTATTCCTAGCCATAAAGCCAAACTTTCTAAGTCTTTTTAAATTTTTTGGTTGATATGTTCTTTTCATATTTCTGTATTAAGATGCGGGTCTATTATATATTACCTTATACCTTTCTGGCAAATATTCTTTAATACAATACTACAAGGAAGAATTCTTCCGTACACATATATTCCTAGTAGACATATGAGGTGACAATTAAAATACTTGTTTCTAAAACCTTTTTAACACTTTTGTAAAATCTTATCCACATTTAAAAAAAAATTAATATAATAAAGATGTTAGTCCCAATCGACCATGACTGCCCCTAAGTTCTATTTATTTTGTATTTACATATATTTAGTATGGATAAAATTGACTTTGAACAGTACTCTCAAAACATATCAAAAGCTCCTTTGACAGAATCTAACGCTGTAGGTTCGGATATAGATACTGATGATACTTGGAAAATTGTTACAGAAAACTTAAGAATGGTTTTAGATAGAGTGGAGTATGACTCTTGGTTTGCAGGAACATACCTTGAAAGAGTTCAGAATGGTGTTGCTACAATATCTTGCTCAAATGAATTTAAAAGAGAAACAATATTAAAAGATTACAACAAGTTTTTACAAAGCTGTTTAACAAAGGCCACTGGTCAAAATTTACAGATAGAGATAGTTGTTAAAAGTGATGGTTCTTCTGAACCTAAAGAAAGGTATAAATTCCTTCATAAGAGTGGTAATGCTGTAGTAGATCTGTTTA
>JAAZAL010000110.1 GCA_012514355.1 Candidatus Dojkabacteria bacterium | reverse complement strand
TCCATGTAACACACTATGAGGCTGACATCCGGGAAAGTTATGATGTCCCTTATGGGCAAGACGCTGACAATGTTGGCAATTCTCTTGGTGATTCATATCACATTTCTTCAAATGATTGAACCCACTTAAGAGAGAGATTTTACCTAACTAGGTATTTACATACAATTTTCATTAGTGAATACCTAGTTTCTTTACAACTATGGAAAAAAAAGAATATATAAAAATAATAGAAGAATATATTAACTACTTTAGTGGTAATATCCCTATTGAAGAGTATAAAAACATTGGAAATAAAGAAGAGAAAAATGAGGGAATTGTTAATGAGATATTTAAAGAATTACCAATTAAATGTAAAGAGTATATAAAAGGAGATATTGATGTAAAAGAAATAAAGGAGTATGCATCAATCTTGTTGTATAGTAAATATAATCCGGATATTTTAAGAAATGCCCTCTCTGATAGAGTTTTTGATTTTCTAATGCTTCTAGATGAATTTCTGTTTTTCAAAGGGAAGAAATAGTGTTTAAAGTCTTGTCTTTTTTAGACAATTTAATCATCTTGTATTTTCTACCTATTAATCTATCTTCAAAAAAATAGAGAATAGTCATTAATAAATATTAAAAATATATTCTTTCCTCCCTTGTCACACCTTAAAATTATATATATATTAGATATAGATAGTAAAAAAATATTTTAATACTTACAAATGAGTAACCTAAAATTAAAAGGAAATAATACAGGTGTCTTAATTGGATTAATTGTTATAATATTTCTTTTACTTGGTGGTGGTGGATATTTGATATGGAGAGTTAATCAAAAAGATACTCTTGCTCCTACTGATAGTGATGCGAGTGAGGAGAATTGTGTATTAAGGTGTTTGGATGGGGCTATATGTACTGCAAGGGATGGGACTGGGAATTGTCCTGAGAATAAGGCAGGAATTTGTTATTACCCTCCCACCCCTGGAGTTACAGGTTGTTGTGAATATGAAAAAATATGTAACATAACCGCCTACTACATTACATATACTGCTGGAGCTAATGGTACGGTATCTAATCCTGGTCAAAATAATGTGGTGCCTGGTGGAAGTATTAGTTCAACTGCTACTCCCAATTCTGGATATAGATTTGTTAAATGGAGTGATAATAAAACAACTGCTTCAAGAACTGATTCTAATGTTAGTGCTGATGCAACATATACTGCTACATTTGAAGCAGTAGCCTCTCAAACATATACCTTATCATATTCTGTTACCCCGTATACAACTGGAGGAGTAGTTGGTGGAACTCTAACTGGAAATTTAAATCAAACAGTTGTACAAGGACAAGATGGTACGGCTGTTACTTTTGTTGGTAATGATGGTAGCTATTGTAAGGGTTCAATTCTTGAATGGTTAGTAAATGGAGTAAAGGATACAACTGTTACGGGTAATACTAGACAAGAGAAAAATGTTCAAAAGAATATGACTATTGAAGGAAAAACAGGATTTGTATGGAATACAGATAGTACAACCTTTCGATACTATACCGGTGGAAATGGACAGATTAAATTAGGGGATGGAGCTCCATCAATTTTACCAATTACTTTGACATTTACAAATGGTCAACCCTGTCCTGGAAATATTTCAATTACTGCTATACCTTCAAGTGGGTATATTTTCTCGCATTGGAATGATACTGTTTTAGATGTTAGAGATACAAGTTCTCTTGTTACTGCAAATCCTAGAAAAGATATCATATCAGTCACTTCATCATATAAACCAAATATAGCGGTGACTGCAATTTTTGTACCCTCCTCTGGTTGTGGTGATGGAATTTGCTCTGATGATGAGAGTATAACTACATGTCCTAGTGATTGCCCTGTCAGATGTGGTGATGGTGTCTGTTCAGAGGGTGAAAGTATAACTACATGTCCTTCGGACTGTCCTGCTAATTGTGGAGATGGAATCTGCTCTGATGGTGAAAGTAGTGAAAATTGTCCAAAAGATTGTGGTAGTACTGTTCCTCAAACTGGAATCTTTGATGATTCTAAAACCGCTATAGTAGCAGGTATTCTATTTGTAATAATT
>JAAZAL010000109.1 GCA_012514355.1 Candidatus Dojkabacteria bacterium | reverse complement strand
ATCCTACTCCAATGTTATTAACAAATTAAAAGAGATTAATAACGGGAAAGAAGGGAAAGTCTCAGAGGAGTATATTAATAGATTTAAAGAAGCTCTCTGCGACAACTTCAATACTCCTAAAGTTCTAGCCCTTGTAAATAATATTGTGAAATCAAATCTAAAACCAGAAGATATTTTAGCTACAGTATTTGAATTTGATAAAGTATTGGGGTTAGATATAGAAAAAAATGTATTAAATTCTGAGAATCAAAATAAAGAGCTCTCTATATCTGAAATAGAAGAGCCAATAATAAAAGAGATACTTTTAAAAAGAGAAAATGCAAGAAATGAAAAAGATTGGAATGAGTCAGATAGATTAAGAGATGAACTCTTACAAAAAGGATATCAGATATTAGATAAACCAAATGGACAATTTGTTGTTAAAATCTAAATTAATGTCTTCCATTACAAATGGATAAAGAGAAAAAATTCGTTGAAGATATTTATAAAGGATACACTCATAAAGGAGACTATATCTCCTTTGGAGCTAGTATATATGACCAAAAGATTCATTCAGATTTAAAAGTAACAGCTCCACTCAAGACTTTAAATAGGCATGGACTAGTAACAGGAGCTACTGGAACAGGTAAAACTAAAAGTATACAGGTACTCTGTGAAAAGCTCTCTGAAAAAAGCATTCCTGTTCTCATTATGGATATCAAAGGAGATGTATCAGGCTTATCTCAACCCGGAGTAATAAACGAAAAGATTACAGAAAGAGTAAACAGTATAGCAATAGAGTGGGAACCAAAGTCATATCCTGTTGAATTCCTTTCAATTACCAATGAAACTGGAGTAAGGATGAGAGCTACACTTTCTGAATTTGGTCCTATACTTTTTTCTAAAATATTAGAATTAAATGAAACACAACAGAGTGTAATATCAGTAATCTATAAATTTGCTGATGATATGAGATTACCCTTAGTAGATTTAAAAGATATTAAGAAATTAATCCAATATATTAGTAATGAAGGAAAAGAAAAATTTAAGCAGGAGTATGGCTCTGTAAGTACAGCATCTACTGGATTAATATTAAGAAAGATAATTGAGATAGAAGACCAAGGAGCTGATATTTTCTTTGGCGAAAGGTCCTTTGATGCAGAGGATTTACTTAGAGTTGATGATAAAGGGTATGGATATATTAATATATTAAGGTTATCAAGTATTCAAGATAAGCCTAAGATGTTTTCTACCTTTATGCTTTCTTTACTTTCTGAAGTATTTGAAACATTCCCTGAAGTAGGAGACTTAGATCAACCTAAATTAGTATTAGTAATAGATGAAGCTCATTTAATATTTAAAGAGGCTTCGAAAGCACTTCTTTCACAACTAGAAACCGTTATTAAACTAATTCGTTCTAAAGGAGTAGGGATAATATTTTGTACTCAATCACCAACAGACATCCCCAAGCAGATATTAGGACAGCTAGGTATGAAAATACAACATTCACTTAGAGCTTTCTCTGCACAAGATAGACAAGCTATTAAATTAATCTCAGATAACTTCCCACTTTCAGATTACTACAAAACAGATGATGTAATTACCTCTTTAGGAATAGGGGAAGCCTTAATAACATTGTTAAATGAAAAAGGAGAACCAACTCCACTTGTTCATACATTAATCAATCCTCCTCAATCTAGAATGGATGTTATTACTAATTCTGAAATGGAAAGTATTGTTAACAAATCATCTTTGGTATACAAGTACAAAGAGAGTATTGATTCAGAAACTGCATATGAATTACTATCTAAAAAATTAGAAGATTCTTTAGAAAAAGATGATGTTAAAAAAGTAGAAAAAGAAAAAAGTATATTAGGAGAGTTAAGTAAGGATCCTTTTGTTAAATCAATGGCGAAATCAGCTACAACCTCCTTTGTAAGAAATATTACTGGTCAATTAACAAGAGGAATATTAGGCTCACTACTTAAGAAATAACTTAACAAGATAAAATAATGTCTGAAAAATATGCCTTAGCACTAGGTTCTGGAGGACATAAAGGATATGTTCATATCGGTGTGATTAAAGCACTAGAAAAGTTAGGTATAGAGATAACTCATATATCAGGTAGTAGTGTAGGCTCAATCGTTGGAGCTTTGTATGCCCTAAACAAAGATATTAAAAAGGTAGAGGAAATTGCATTAGGTTTAAATAAGGATGAGATAAATAGCATAGTATCTAGTTATGTAAATAAATTTTCCTTAAAAGGTAATAACGATCCACTCCTTTTCTTTATTCAAGGTCTAGTAAATGATGCAAATTTTTCTGATTGTGAAATACCCTTTGTAGCAGTTAGTGTTGATTTAAATACAGGAAATAAAATTTTTCATAGAGAGGGACAATTAAAACACGCACTAAGAGCTAGTTGCTCAGTTAGTTATCTATTCGGAGCGTATGAATATGAAAACAAATTCTTAATAGATGGAGGATATGCAGATGCGGTACCAGTTGACGCTGTTAAAAGTATAGGGGGAGATAAGGTAATAGGGGTATGCTTAGAATCATATTCAGACCAAAATCCAGATAAAAGATCATATCTAAATGTCCAATCAGCTACATACAAGGCTACATTGTATAACATAGCAAAGGAGGATATGAGAAAAGCTGATAAAAAGATATTCTTTGATCTAGGGTCTGTATCTGTTAATGATGTATTAGATGATAAAAAGAAATACATTGATATCGGATTTACCCAGACGATGAAGGCTTTTGGGAAGTAAAGCATATTTTAATACTTATCTACCCATAGAGCCTATAATAATATTCTTCATAATATTCTTGACATTATTACATACCAATGATAATATAGTCATTACCTAGTTACCACGGTGGTAATTAGTAGGATTAGGAAGCAGAAATCTAACCAATTTCAACTATTTAATTAGTAATTGCTTCCTTTTTCGCTTTTTATAACCTCCCTAAAAGTTCTATGATATATGGCATAAATACCATTAAACCTGTTATTACTGATACAAATGCACTTAACAAAACAGCACCAGCACTTACATCTTTAGCATATTTAATATTTACTTTAAACTCATGAGACACAGTATCACACATAGCTTCAATAACACTATTCATAGCTTCAGATACTAATACCATAGAAATAACTAATGTAATTGCTATCCAATCAAAATGGGAGATTTCTAACAATACTCCCATCATTATTACCAAAAGAGCAATCATCAAATCATTTCTAAAATTTCTTTCATCTCTAAATATTGCTTTAAGTCCATCAATGGCATGTCTAATACTATTTCTAAAACTAACATTCTGATAGTATGGATTTTTCATAAATCTAAGATAAAGAAATAATATATTTTTAATTATATCCATATTCTCAACAATTTCAAACTTGATAATATATCTTTAAAGATATATATTTATATGTAATTTCATTTTACGTCTTATGAATCATTTTAGAGGAGATCTTGTTGTAGTAGCATGTGAATCTGGAAGAGATTTTGCTAACAAAGTATTAAAAGAGATAAATGAGAAAAGTAAGAAGAAAATTCATCTCTTAGATTCTGAAGAGGTTACTTTTGCTAATACAGAAATTAAATCAATACTAAATGAAAGTGTAAGAGGAAAAGACGTTTTTGTTATTCAAGATGTAGAGAATCATTACAATGGGAAAAGTGTAGATCAAAACCTCAGAGCTCTGTATACAGTACTAGGTGCCTGCAAAAGATGTGATGCTAACTATGTAACTGCTGTAATTCCTTCATTCCCGTACTCTAGACAAGATAAACAGTGGGGTAGAGAAGATATAACTGCTGCAAGGGTTGCAAGTGAGCTAGAAGGCGCTATGGGTGCAGATCATATCATTACAATAGATTTACATAATACTGCCATTCAAGGCTTCTTTAGAGTCTCCTGGGTAGATAATTTAAAGGGTAGTCAGGTATTATTCCCATATATTAAGAGAAATCTAAAGGATAAAGACAATACTACTATTTTACCTACAGATTTAGGAGGAGCTAAAAGAGCAAACTACTACTCAACATATCTTAATACTGATGTAGCTTTTGCATACAAAGTAAGAAACTATAGAAAGAAAAATACAGTTCAAGATTTAAAAATAATGGGAAATATTAAAAACAGAACGGTATATATTGTTGATGATATGATTGATACTGGTGGAACCTTTTGTAAAGCAGTAGAGATAGCTAAAGAAAGTGGAGCAAAAGAAATAATAGGGGTAACAACATTTGCATTACTAAACGGAGAAGCTATAGAAAGATTAAACACATTATACAAGAGTGGTAAATTCTCAAAACTAATATGTACTGATGCAACATATATACCAAAAGAGGTGTTAAATGAAAACAAATGGATAAAAGTAATAACCGTATCAAAATATTTTGGAGAAATAATATATAGATTAAACACTCGACACTCAATTGGGAGTCTTTTAGACTAGTATTATAGTAATTTTAAAAGGTATGCGTTTAATTAGAAATTCAATGTTTTTTATTTTTCTAGTTAATCCTATAAAAATATTCCCAAATAAAAGTGTTGACAAATTTAAGACACTTCATTAGTATTTAAATACTAGGACTTTTAAATCCGAGTAGGTTGGTACCGAACGCTGTTTTAGAACCAATTTTTCTAATTCAGATGTTTCTACGGATTTGAAGGATATGTTGATGATTCGAACATTGACACCTTAGAACATTAACAAGTCTTGAAGTTTTATTATTTCTTGGCTTGCGTTCTATGGCCAAACCCAGTATGTCGTAATGCATACTTTCCTGGTGTTTGGATGGTTGAATATTGGTTCTCCATCCTTTTTTTTTATACCCACTTTTTCATTTTGATATAATATAAAATGAATATTTCTTTTAAGAAAGTTGTTTTTCCTTTGTTTTCCATTTTTCTCTTTGCATTACTAATTTACTTTACAACAAACTTCTCCTCTGAAGAGATCTCTCTTTTTATTAAAAGTGCTGGCGTATTTGCCCCATTGCTCTATATCTTTATTCAGATTGCTGGACAGATATTTGCTCCCCTAAGTACATCTGCTCTTTTTGTTGCTGTATTCATTCTATTTGGTAAAACAGCAATAGCATATTCAATATTAACTTGGTTAATAACATCTGCTACAAACTTTTTACTTGCAAGAAGATATGGGAAAAAAGTACTTAGAAAGTTTATAGGAGAAGAAGGGGTAACAAAAATTGTTGAGATAGCTAAAAGGATAGACAAAAAGAAATTTTTTTGGTTAAGGATCTCAACTTTTTACATTAATGATTTCGCGTCATACGCATTTGGTTTGACAGATATCTCCTTTTCTAGATACTACCTTGTATCAATATTAAGTATGATTCCCTGGAGTATTGTAATGAGTTTGTTAATGAGAAGTGAGCAATCTCCAATATTTACAACAATTAAGATATTTTTAAGTATGATTCCATTTGCGATATTAAGTTATCTTTTTTTAAAAAAGAAAAAGAAATGATACTATATATCATATATGAAGATATTTTTTAAAATACTTTCCTGTTTAATTCTTTCCGTCATCCTTGTTTTACTTTCCCAAGCTATTAAAAGAGATTCGGTTTTTGAAATTAAAGACAATATGAGTATTGTTAAATTACCTCCACTAGAGCAGAGGGTTCTTAATCAAATGACATTAGAGCAAAAAGTGGGCCAACTATTAATGTTTGGTTTTAATGGATTGGAAATAAATGAAGATACAAAGGATTTAATCAAAACCAGATATATCGGAGGTGTTCTGCTTCTTGGTAAAAACATTTCTAATTCTCAACAATTAACAGATTTAAATACCCAATTACAAAGTGAATCTCAAATCCCCTTACTAATCTCTATTGACCAAGAGGGTGGAGTGGTATCAAGAATTAAATGGGATAAAGAGTTATTAATATCTCAAAAGAGTATGGGGGAGGTAGAGGATATATACAACCTCTCTGTAAGGAAATCTCAGATTCTTAAAGATTTAGGAATTAATGTAAACCTAGCTCCTGTTGTTGAATATATTACAGACAGGAATTCTTTTCTCTACCCAAGAGTGTTTACTGGAACACAAAAAGAGGTAAGTAACAAGGCTTACAGTGCAATGAAGGGGTACGCTGACTCAAATATGATTTCAGTCGCTAAACATTATCCAGGACACAGTAACTTGTCTCCTGATTCTCATTTTTCTCTACCAAAAGTCTTTATCTCTATACAACAGTGGGATGAATATATATACCCTTTTACTTCTTTAATTAATCAAGATGTTGTAGATGTAATAATGGTGGGACATATACTGTATCCAAATATTGATAGCAAGCCTTCAACAATATCCAATATCATTATTAATCAAAAGCTAAGAAAAGATTTAAATTTCCAAGGTGTAGTTATTACTGATGATATGCTTATGGATGCTATAGAAAAACAGGGAGAGTACTGTGATATAGCAAAACAAGCATTAATTGCAGGAAATGATATATTACTTTACAGTATGTACTCAGCGAAACCCAATCTACAAAGAGATATATATGATTGTATTATAAACTCAGTAAACAGTGAGGAGATATCTTTTGAAGACATTAATCAGAAAGTATTAAGAATACTTAGGTTGAAGATTAAGTATGGGTTAATAGAGAAATCTATTCTACAACCTGCAGAGTAATCATTGGGGAAGTTTCTGTTGCAAAAGACTCTCCTTTAAGTGTTCCCTGAAATCTCTTGTTATACTTTTCTCCATCTGTAAACTCAATATTGATATCAAATTGAATCTCCGTATCAAGAGCCTCTAGGGCCACTTTGCTATATTCAAGATATTTTCCCCCATCAAAGCTTCCATCTCTATCAATAATCTCCTTGTAATTAACCCTTCCAATATCTTTAATTATAACTCCAAAGTAAGGAGTAAGAACACCTTTTGAATTTATCTCATTAAACTTAGAAGCCGTTGAGAGTACAGAATATACGAAACTATCTGCAGAGGCTTGAATATCTTGCTGAGTAATAGAGTCTTGTGTTGTAAAAAGAAAGGTTCTGCTTACTGTATCAAGGGATAAATCCGTTGGAGGTATTAAAACTACCTCACTTCTTGAGTTTATTCCTTTGAAATTTAATATTTTAAAACTTTCAATCTCTTTTTGCTCTACAATAAAATTTAAGAAGGGAGTTAAGTTAATATTCAATATATGATTACTTTCACTTTCTTGGGTAACAAATACAAAAGAAGACATCTCTGCTTGAGAAATTCCAACTAATTTTTCTATCTCAGGATCATTTTTAGCAATTTTTTCATTTGAAGTATCCTTATCCTTGTTAAGAAATATGTATATGAAAACTCCAGAAAGAACCAACAAGGCACAAAGAACATATATTAGTTTCTTTTTCATATTACTTAATATAAAGATATATATTTAAGTATATCAAAAAATACTTACTCTTTTGTGTAATCATCAAAATAGCCTTGAACAAGTATTACAGGAGTACCCTTGTCTCCACTACCACTTGTTAAATCAGATAAGCTACCAAGCAAATCAGTTAACTGCCTTGGTGTAGTACCTAAAGATTTCTCTACTTGGTAGTCAGGTCCTTTCTTCTGTATAATTGCGTCTTTAACATACTCATCTATACTTCCCTTTTTGTTCCAATTCTCTGAAATATATTTAAGTTTAACTTCACTAGGTCTACCTAATAGACCTTTTGTAAAGCCAGGAGATACAACAGGGTCTGCTAACTCCCATATCTTACCTACAGGATCTTTAAAGGCTCCATCTCCATATATCATTACTTCAATATCCCTACCAGTTTCTTTTTTTAATCTTTTTTGTATTCGAGTTACTAACTCATCACACTCTCTAGGGAAAAGTTTTAATTTTTCCTCTCCTACCTTGTTTGAACCTAATACTCCGTAATCTGGATTATATCCATGAACTTTAGATGGCTTAGAACAAAGGTCTGAAAGCATATATACACTTTTAGCTCCTGCTTCCTTTAAAGTTTTTACTGTTCTAAATCTAGAATGGATATCTGCTGATAAAATGTTTTTTGTAAATTTTAGAATATATTTAGGATCATTTGAGAAATGAATATGAATATTTCCATTCCCTAAACTCTTATAATATTTAGCATAGTCCATACCTGTAAACTCATGTAATATGTCTTTCTCTTCAAACATTTTTCTGTATTTACTTTCCTCAAAAGAATCAGAGTAGGGGTTTAAACCTATTTCATACATCCTATCTTCATTCATAAGGTGATTACCTACCTCATCTGCAGGATAGCTTAAGAGAATATGTACTTCCTTGCATGCGTTTGCAATAGCTGAAAGGATTAAAGAGAATCTATTTCTACTAATATTGGAAATACTACTCCGATATCCTCTGGGAATTTCTTTTTGATTTCAGCAGATAGTTGTTTAAGAGATACATAGTTACTTTGAGTAATAGCGACAACAGCCTCAGTAACAGCGACAACATCCTTATCATTGAATTCAAATTTATGCTCCTTTGAAGCTCTAATTAAAGAGCTTACAACTACCTCTTCCAAGTTATCTCCCTCCTTGATTATTGGAGTTCTAATTCCTCTAACACATGTTCCTACATATCTCATAGAAAAAATATTTAAATTTAAATATTTCAACACAAATATTAATATTAGAGTATTAGGAATCTCCTGTCTATATATTTTCTAAAATCTTCATTTCATCCACCAAGAAGGGACATTTAAAAGAAAGAAAGGGATACAAGAGTAAGTAAGAAGTAAAAGATATATAACTAAAATTGAATCTCTAAGCCACTTCTTCTCAATTGAAAAAAGTGATTTAGAAAATAGAATATACATTATTGAAATTACTGGAAATATATATCTTCCTTGTAGTGCTAAGTAGTAATGATTAAAACTAAGATACATACTGTAGTTTTGGAAAAAGAAAAGAACAGAGATATAAAAGAGAGAAATGATTAATAAATACTTCTCAATAATGTCCCATTTTTTGAAATTAACAATTCCTAGTACTGAACTCAATAAGAAAATTGAAATAAAGATATACCAATAAGGCTCTGGCATAAACAAACTATGATCAGCAAATACCCCATATATCTTCATTGTAAGATTTGGTAACCATTTAAGAAAATATCTAAACGGGTCAACTCTTTCTCCAGAAGTTATTAAGCTAATATACCCCTTAACACCATCAATTTTTGTACTCTGAAAAGTGACATTATCCCTGTAATATACTCCATTTAACAAACACTGTTCGTGAGTTAATATCTTGTTACAGTCAGGTTCCAATCCCCCGTATTGAATAATGTTCTTACCGTAAAGTTCTAAATTAAGAAAACCAAAGAAAAGAATAGGAAGTAACAAAAGATACT
>JAAZAL010000108.1 GCA_012514355.1 Candidatus Dojkabacteria bacterium | reverse complement strand
TAACACTCCCAATACTATTAATATTGTTTTTTTCAATCTTAGAAATATATTAATTAAATATTAAATTATATATATTAATATTTTATTTATCAATGTATCTAAGAGATTCCTTTAATATTTGATTATAGCTATCTACCCATATACTATTTTTATTTCTTCTAAACCAAGTTCTCTGTCTTTTAATATATGCCATTGTATTTTTAAATATCTCCTCTTTAACATCATCAATAGATATCTTGTTTTCAAAATACTCTTTAAACTCTATATACCCAATACTATTCATTCCTTTATCTACATATGTATACCCTTTATCAAGTAAAGAGGTATTTTCCTCAAGTAACCCCTCTTTAAACATTTTGTCTATTCTCTTTCTTACTCTTTCCTTAAGAGTATCTCTATCAATATCTATTACAAAATATATATTCTCTAACTCTTCCCCTCTTTGGGTGTTTATCCCTCCTCTTGTGATGGCTCTAATTAATCTATGCCTGTTTGCCCTATCACTCTCATTCATATCCTTAAGAAAATCGTTGGCAAGTTCTTGAAGTTCTTTAACTGTTTTGGATTCTAAATTTAAAATTTCTTTACTGTTTTTTACTAAATTGTAATTAAATATTACACTATCAATATACAATCCACTACCACCAACTAATATGGGAATACCCTTTGAACTGTTTAATACAGTGTTAACATCCTTTTGATAATCGTAAAGGGTAAAACTCTCTTTTGGATTAATGTAATCATAGAGAAAGTGAGAAATTCCATCTTTAATATCTTCACCTTTAGAAATCTTACTATCAAATTTAGGTTTAGAAGTACCGATATTTAAATCAGTATATAGCTGTCTAGAGTCACCATTAATGATATATCCGTTTACTTCCTTTGCTAGGGATAAAGCAATATCAGATTTGCCTGATGCAGTAGGACCAGCTACAACGATAATCTTACCCTTGTAATCTATCATTTGAGAATATATCTTGATATCCAGTATGTAATCCATATTGTAACAACACTTGAGAGTATTGATATGGAAAGAACAACCTCTGTTTGAGGAGATAGAAAGAGTAAGGTAGAGATACCTAGTAATGCTAAAAATACAGTTTGTTTAATAGAGTCTTTAAGAAATTCTCTTCTTATTGATGACAACTTAAAACCTTTTGCTTTCTTTTTGGAGGTATAGAAGCCTAAAAGTATACCTAAGTTAGAAAGAATGAAGAGTAGAGAAAGAATAGGGATCGTTCTAAATACTTCAGTAACATGTATTTTTAATATACTGTCTACTATAAATATCCCAATAAATATTACCAACATTAATACAGCCAAAGAGATTGAAGATAGGGCTAAGATCTTTCTGTTTTTTGAAAATATATATATTGCAACTAAAGAAGTAAGTAATATTGAAAGTATTAATATCCCTTCCATTATTAATTCATAACTACTCCAATTTTGTAATACATTTTCTATTAGGTTCATAGCTTAAGTGATTTTTTAACATTAGTAATATAAAAGGAGGTAATTAATAGAGACAGATTAGAAAAGATTAAGAGAATAATTAAGTCTTTAGTAAACATTTTTACATATCCACTACCAAATAGAACACCAAATATTGCAACAATAAGTAAAAGTACTGTTACATTAAGTCTAGATTCGATATTTTCAGTAATTAATCTAATTATTACAACAATTGCTATTACTTCTAATGCTAGTATAAATATATCTATTGGAGTACTTGTAATTTTTAAATATGTAATCCATCCTGATACAGTAATAATACTTGATAGACCAGATTGAATAAGAGTTTTTTTAGGAGTTTTTTCAATTAATAATAGGTAGATATATATAAATAGGATTGCTACTAATATCCCCTCTGTCAGTTTAATATAATCTATCTCTGCGATATCAGATTCAAACTCCTCTTCTTTTTCAACAGAGTATGTAAGAGGGATATTTCCAGAGTTATAAAGGAGATCTGTTGCTTGAGCATACCTATCTTCGCTTGTAGAAGCAGACACAGCAAAGGTACTGTCTTGTGCACTTATTTGAACTGGAGTAACAAAGCCATCAATACTTACCCCTACTGTTTGTCCAGAATACTGCTCTAAAAATTCCTTCCAATCAGTTCTCCATGGCCATGTTTTGAATAGAGCAAAGTAGGAGTACTCTCCTGCAGAGTTCTTTAATTTAGTAACAAACACATTCCTAAAATCAGCTCCATTAAAATCTGTAGTATTGTAATTTTCGGGTAGGTATGGAATTAATGGGTTTTCTGTATCTTCATAGTTAACATCATCTTTTCTAGTTAGAATTTCAACTATATATGGGGATTTTATTAAAGTATCAATTAATTCCTTTTCCTTTGTTGTTTGAACATTAACTTTTATATATTCATCCTCTCCCTCTTGATATGAAGAGATATTTGATTGCTCTACCCCGAAATTTCTTAATCTTGTTTGAAGTATAGATTTAGTTCTGTCTATTTTCCCCGCTACATCAGTTTGGTCTTGTAGAGTTAACTTAAGAACATACTCCTTTGCCCAATACATACTGCTCTTGTTTAATAAGTCATATGTGGAAGAGGAAGATATTCGTTCTGTAAGTGGTAGAGATATTAATATTAATGCAAGGATTACAGAACTAATTAGTATAGAAAGTATGTAGTTAGAGAAATCCTTAAGGTTTCCTTTTTTAAATTTTATTTTTGGGAATTTGAACCTTTTCATATTAAAGTAGGTCAGAATCTTTACCAAGTAGAATTATTTTATCTTTCATTAATGTATTTATTAATATTGGATCTCTTTTTTTCTTTCCAAATTCAAAATCTTCTACTTTCATAGCAGCAAATTTAATAACTCTACCCATATCTTTTTCAAGTTGAGAGACTGCTAGCGAGAGCTCTCTAACTTTCATCTCTCCAATAAAGAGCATATCTATATCTGTCTTATCTACATACCTATTTTTAAGAAATGCTTCTGTTACTATAGCTACTGAAATTCCTTCAATATGGTTAAACCTCTCATAGAGAAGTTTACCTGTTTCTGATTCTTTGAAAAAGAGAGACCTTAGTTCCCATAGAATAGGGCAATCTTTATTTACTGTATACATTATCTTGTTACCATCTTT
>JAAZAL010000107.1 GCA_012514355.1 Candidatus Dojkabacteria bacterium | reverse complement strand
CATGCAGTAGAGCATCCTCACGGTGGAGGTGAAGGTAAGGGTGTAATAGGTACAGCTAAGGATATTTGGGGGAATAGGATTGGAACTAGAACAAGAAAGAACAAGAGAACTGAAAGATTAATAATTAAGAGAAGAAGAAGTCCACAAAGACCCTTCGCAAAGAAATAATTTAGGAAAAAAGATATATGTCTAGGTCACTAAAAAAAGGAGCATACGTAGATGAAAAATTACAGAAGAAAGTAGATCAAGCACTTGCCACTGGTGTCAGAAAACCAATAAAGACATGGGCAAGAGCATCTACAGTTACTCCTCAGATGGTAGGATTAACCTTTGCAGTACATAACGGTAAGAAGCATGAAGAGGTATTAATTGAGGAATCTATGATAGGTCATAGATTAGGAGAGTTTGCTCAGACAAGAAAGTTTAAAGGTCATGCTAAGAAAGGGAAATTAGCTAAAGTATACGGAAGTAGTGGTAGATTTGAAGAATAATAAATATGGAAGATAAAAAGATTAAAATAAAAGTTAAAAATATTGCACAATCTCCACAGAGGTTGAGATTAGTTGCAGATTTAGTAAGAGGCAAGGATGTAAATGAGGCTTTAGATATTGTGCAGTTTACTAACAAAAAGGGTTGTCTCTTCATTAAGAAAGCCCTGTTATCTGGTATCTCCGCAGCAGGAGAAATAACTGGAGAAAAGAGTGAGAATTTGAAAATTAAACATATATCTGTTGATGAAGCACAGACATTTAAAAGAGGTAGATTTGCTTCAAGAGGAAGATCTTCAAGAATATTAAAGAGGAGATCACATATTAATTTAGAATTAGAGGTTAAATAATGGGAAGAAAGGTAAATGCTAATGCAATTAGAATGGGTATTAACAAGACATGGAACTCTGTCTGGTACTCTTCTAAAGCAGAATATGCCAAGTTATTAGCTCAAGATTTAAAAATAAAGGAAGAGGTAACTCAAAAAATGAAAGATGCAGGGATTGATACTATTGGGATTAATAGAACTGCAAGCAAGATTGAAATTGAAGTATTTGTAGCAAGACCTGGTGTCGCTATTGGAAGAGGTGGAGAGGGTATTGACCTCTTACAGAAAGATTTAAGAAGATGGACTAAAAAGGATGTTGAAGTAAAGATTAGGGAAGTTAAAAAAGCTGATATTTCAGCAAGAATAATTGCAAGAAGTATTGCTGATGGAATAGAGAGAAGGCAACCAAGTAAGCTACTTGTAGCAAGTGCAAAAGAGAAAGCTATGATGGCAGGTGCAAAGGGAATTAGAATATGGGTTTCTGGAAGAATTAATAATGCTAGTCAGGCAAGAACAGTTAAAGCTAATGCTGGATCTGTTCCAGCCCAAACACTTAGAGCTGATATAGACTATGCACTAGAGGTTGCTCAAACGATGGATGCAGGATTGATGGGAGTAAAAGTGTGGGTATACAAAGGAGAGAAAAATAATATAGATGATACAGAATAAAAATGTTACAGCCTAAAATTAGAAAACATAGAAAAGAGTTTAGAGGAAAGATGGGAGGTATCGCAACTGCAAACAACACCATTACTTTTGGAGAGTACGGTCTTAAGACGCTCGAAAACGGTTGGATAAAAGCAAGAGAGATAGAAGCGGGTAGAAGAGCAATTACTAACTCTATGAAAAGAAAAGGTAAAGTTTGGGTAAAGATATTCCCTCACAAACCATATACTCATAAGGGTACTAATAGTAAGATGATTGCTGGAAAAGGAGATATAGAGGGATATGTTGCAGTAGTTAAACCAGGTAATATGATTTTTGAATTAAGTGGAGTCTCAGAGGATATTGCAAGAGAGGCTATGAGATTAGGTGCTCAGAAGCTATCTCTAAAAACTAAATTTGTATCGAAAAAGATAGTATAGGCTTGAGAGATTTACATAATATTGGTAGAATACAAGCCGTTTTAGATAAATATATAGATAAAAATGGAGAATACAGGGAATAAAAGAGAATTAGAGGGAGTTGTAGTAAGTATCAGTATGCAAGATACCATTAGAGTAAGGGTAGATACTGTTACCTCTCATCCTAGGTATAGAAAAGTAGTAAATAAAAAGAAAATATTTTTTGCACATACCAAAGATGAACATATGATTGGTGATAAGGTAGTTATTAGAGAATCTAAACCCTACTCAAAGAACGTAAGATGGGTAGTAATTAGTAAAAAGTAAAAATATGATACAGAAAGAATCACACTTAACAATTGCAGATAATAGTGGAGCTAAGATAGGAAAGGTAATAGGTGTCCCTGGCTTCTCAAAAATTAAGTTTGCAGGATTGGGAAATGTAGTTAAGGTAGCAGTACAAAAGGCATTACCAAATAGTGGAGTAAAAAGACATGAAGTATTAACAGCTGTAATAATTAGAGTACATAAAGAGCAGAAGCGAAAGGATGGATCATATATAAGATTTGATGATAATGCAGCAGTAATAATTGATAGTAAAAAGAACCCTGTTGGTTCAAGAATATTTGGACCAGTAGCAAGAGAATTGAAGGAACAAGGTTTTGATAAAATTGTATCTCTTGCACCTGAAGTATTGTAATTAAAAGGATATAAATATGAAGATTAAAAAAGGAGACAATGTAAAAATACTATACGGAAAAGACAATGGAAAACAAGGTGTAGTTTTAGCTATATCTAATGGTAAGGTAATTGTAGAGGGGTTAAATATGTTTAAAAAGCATGTAAAAGGTGATGGAAAAGAGAAAAAGTCAGAGATATTAACAATTGCTAAACCATTGGATATATCTAAATTGATGTTAGTTTGTCCTAGCTGTGGTAAACCTACAAGAGTATCTCTAAAAAGAGAGAATGGGAAGGTAGAGAGAGTTTGTAAGAAATGTGGGAAGGTAATAGAAGTTGTTGTTAAAGAGAAAGAGGAGAAAAAGGTAGAGAAAAAGACAGAGAAAAAGACAGAGAAGAAAGTAGTTAATAAGAGTACAGTTAAGAAAGTATCTAAACCTAAATCTAAAACAAAGAAAGAGTAATGGCTAGACTAAGAGAAGAATACAACAAAACATTAAAGAAAGAGTTGGCTAAAGAGTTAGGTTTAACAAACTTAATGGAAGTACCAACTTTAAAAAAGATAGTAGTAAATGTCGGAGCTGGAGCGGCAATTAGTGAAGCTGAAGCGCTAGAGGAGATAGTAGGTTTAGTAACTCAAATATCAGGTCAGAAGCCTGTTGTTAACAAAGCAAGGAAGGCAGTCTCTGCATTTAAGGTAAGAGAGGGAATGGAAATTGGTGTTTCCGTAATATTGAGAGGAAATAGGATGTGGGAGTTCTTTGATAAGTTAGTTAATATCGTTTTCCCTAGAATTAAGGATTTCAGGGGATTAGAGGTTTCTGCTTTTGATGGTTCTGGTAATTACTCAGTTGGAATTGAAGATCATACGGTATTTCCTGAGATAGATGCAAACAATATTAGAAAGATTAGAAGTTTAGAAGTAACAATTGTTACAACTGCTAAAGATGATAAAAGTGGTAAAGCGCTATTAGATAAATTTGGTTTTCCTTTTAAGAAAAATGTCAACAGAGGCTAAAGAGTACAAAGCAAGAGAATTAAAGAAAAAAAGTAAGTATAAGTCTAGAGTATATAATAGGTGTGAATTGTGTGGTAGATCTAGAGGATATTTAAGACAGTATGGTATTTGTAGAATATGTTTTAGAAAATTAGCTAGTAAGGGAGAGATCCCAGGAGTAAAGAAATCTATTTGGTAATTTAATATATATTAAGATGAACGATTTAACAGCAGATCTTTTAGCAAGATTACAAAATGGAATAGAGAGAAAGAAAGAAACAGTATTAGTACCTAATACTAAAATGAATGTTGAAATTTTAAAGGTATTAGAGATGGAGAAAATGATTGTTGGATACAATCAAACAGATGATGGTATTGATGTTGAGTTAATGTATGATGGTAAGGAGCCAGTAATATCTGTTTTAAAAAGAGTAAGTAAACCAGGTCAGAGGATATATATTGTAAGTAAAGATATAACTCCTGTTATGAATGGAAGAGGTATTGCAATAATATCAACCTCAAAAGGATTAATGTCTGGAGCTATGGCAAAAAGTAAGAAAATGGGTGGTGAATTAATATGTAAAGTTTGGTAATCAAATGTCTAGAATAGGTTTAGAACCAATAACAATTGAAGAAGGAATAGAGGTAAAGATTGAGAAAGATATTCTTACTGTTTGTGGAGATGGAAAAGAGCTCACTATTCAAATCCCTAAGGTTTTAGAGGTTAAGATCGAGGATAATATAATAAACATAAGTAGAAAAGATGAAGAGAAACAGAGTAAATCTATACATGGAACCATTAGAATGTTAATAAATAACGCAATATATGGTATAAAGCATGGATTTGAGAAGAAATTAGAACTAGTTGGTGTAGGATATAGAGCGAGATTGGAAGGAACAACTTTGGTAATGAGTTTAGGTTGGAATCATCCAGTTAAGGCTGAAAGCCCAGAGGGAATTACAATTGAAGTCCCTGATGAGACCAAGATAACAATAAAGGGATATGATAAACAGAAGGTAGGAGAATTTGCTGCTAAGATTAGAGCTATTAGACCTCCTGAGCCATATAAGGGGAAAGGAATTAGATATGAGGGTGAGTATGTTAGAAGAAAGAGTTCTAAATCAGGTGTAACTGCATAAGAATATGAATAAAATAAATAACAGACAAAAAAGAAAATTACATATTAGAAAAACAGTAAGGGGTACTGCTGTTAAACCAAGAATTTTTGTGTTTAAGAGTAATAAGTACTTTTATGCAGGTTTAGCTGATGATGATAAACAGGTAGTAATAATGAGTAAGATGTGTAAGAAGAATTCAGATGAGATTAAGAAGATGGCAAAAATATTTGCAGGGGAATATAAAAAGAAGAAATTAGAACTTGCTGTATTTGATAGAAGTGGATACAGATATCATGGGTTAATCGCAACATTTGCAGACGAATTAAGAAGTAATGGAGTTAAGATTTAATAAATAATAAATGGCAGAATATTTTAGAGAAAAAAAAGAAAGAACATATGACAAAAGGACTGTCTCTATTAGAAGGGTTGCTAAAGTAACCAAGGGAGGAAAGAGATTAAGATTTAGTGCAATGGTGGTTGTAGGAGATCATAATGGATCTGTAGGAGTAGGATTGGGTAGAGGAGGAGATACAAGGAGTGCAGTAGAAAAAGGAGAGAGAATTGCAACAAAGAAATTAACAAGAATTCAACTTGCTGGAGATACTATCCCACATGAAGTGGATTTTAAGTTAGGTGCAGCGAAGGTACTTCTTAGACCTGCAAGACCAGGTACTGGTGTAATTGCTGGTTCTTCTGTTAGAACTGTATTAGAAATGGCTGGTATTGATAATGTATATGGGAAGTTAATGGGAACAAGTGATGCAATAGCATCAGCATATGCAACATTTGAAGCGTTAAAGAGTTTAAGGAATAGTAGAGTACTAAATAGAATGAAGAATATGAGAGAGAGAGTAGAGTTAAAGAAAGAAACAGATAAGGAAAAGAAGATTCAAGACGAAAAGAGAAGAGCTAAAAAGAGATTAGAAGAGAAAGAGAGTGATAAAAGGGGTAATAAAGGGAAAAGAGATTTCAGAAGAAGAGATAATAGAAATAAAGTAACTAAGAAATAAAATGTATCTAGAAAATATACCAAAAAGAACAAATAGGACAATGGGTGGTAAGAGACTCGGAAGAGGATACGGCTCAGGTGTTGGTGGTCATACCTCAACTAGAGGTAGTAAAGGTCAGAAGTCTAGAGCAGGTCATAAATCTTTAGTGTTTTTTGAGGGTGGTAATGTTCCATTCTTTAGAAGAATGCCTAAGTTTAATGGTTTTAACAAACCTAATAAAAAAATAGCTACTGCAATTAACATTGATATCTTAGAGAAAAATTTCAAAGATGGTGATACAGTATCAATGGAATCTTTAAAGAAAAAAGCCTTAATAGCACAGAGAGCCAATTTTGTTAAGATATTAGGAGATGGGGTATTGACTAAAAAGATCACTGTTGAAAACATCCCATTATCAAAAAGTGCTATTGAAAAGATTCAGAGTGCAGGTGGTTCAATAAAGTAACCTCTACAAAAATGAACAAATATTTAGAGACTCTTAAAAGGATATTAGGTACTAAGGAGATTAGAAAAAAGATAATTTTTTCCCTAATCATTTTAGCCAGTTATAGATTTTTATCTGCTACACCAGTTACTGGTATTACAGCAGAGGCTATCACAAAACTTTTCGAAGGTAGTAACTTTGGAGATTTACTCTCTACTGTATCAGGAGGTGTATTAGAAACAGCCTCTATTGCTGCAATAGGACTTAGTCCATATATTAATGCATCTATCATATTACAATTACTTGGAACAGTTATTCCTAAATTAGAAGAATTAAGAAAAGAGGGAGCAGAGGGAAGAAAGATTATTAGTATGTATACAAGGCTATTAACTGTTCCTTTAGCAATTATGCAATCCTTTGTAATATATTCTACTTTAAGAGGTTTCGGATTAATTGATCAATTAGATATCCTTCATCTAATTACAATGATTGCATCTTTAACAGCAGGTTCAATAATTGTAATGTGGTTTGCAGAGTTAGTATCTGAAAGTGGTATAGGTGGTGGTTCATCATTCTTAATCTTTTTAGGAATTATATCTGGAATCCCGGGTACTTTAAGAAACAACTTTGTCTTAATGGATACATTCCAAAGAGTAGTATTAATACTGATTACAGTATTTTTAATTATGTCTGTTATATATATTACTGAAGCCGAAAGAAGAGTAAAAGTTCAGTACTCTAGAAGAGTTAGAATGGGTGGTGCAATGGATTCCTTTATTCCAATTAAGTTAACTCAATTCGGAGTAATGCCAGTAATATTTGCTGTTTCTTTGCTATCATTTCCTCAACTTATTGGTAAGTTCATATTAAGTAGGGATTTTAGTGATAAGATCGTTGATATTACAACAAAAGTAATGGCCTTTTTAGATAACCCACTTTACAGTAATATCATTACATTTGTATTAATTGTTGCATTTGCTCTCTTCTATCTTACAGTTGTATTTAAAACTGATGAATTAGCAGAAAATCTTCAAAAACAGGGAGGCTTTATTCCAGGTATTAGACCTGGTAAAAAGACCTCAGAGTATCTAAGAGCTATTGCATTTAAATTAGCAGTTATAGGAGCCCTCTTCCTTGCCATTATCTCCATACTTCCAGATATATTGATTCAACTTGATTTAATGACTGCCACTATTGTAACAGGAACAGGTCTTTTAATTACAGTTAGTGTAGTATTGGATATTAAAAGAGAGGTTTCTTCCATGATTGTTGTTAGAGATTACTCTAAGTATCTATAGCTTTTACTAGTTATAGCATTTCCTTATTGACAAGAGTTTGTTTTATCATTACTATCTTAATAGATAATATTCTAACTAATAAACATGGAAACATATAAAGGGAATTTGTTAAGAAAGATCCTTTTACTATTTGGTATTTTTTTCCTTGCTCTTTCCTCTTCCAACAATTTATTCGCAGCGGAAGATTGTACAGGATTTGGTGGTTGGGATGCTCCATATGTTGTTCCTAATCCGGGGAACTATTGCCAACCTATTAACTTCTCATATATTGGGAGATATACGGATGATAGTACTTTGTATTCAGAAACTAATTTACCCTCAGTTCAAGTCTATTTTGATGGTGGAGCTACACAATTTACTCCAGATATCAGTTACTATCTAGCGGATGATGGGACAAAGAGTGTTAGAGTTTCTGGTACTATGGGAGTTGATAATGACCCTATGGCAGAACCAAATACATGTTTAACTTCCGGGTCACATAATATATCTGTTGTAATTAATTCTTTTGATGGGACAAAACAATGTACAAAACTTAAAGCTTTTTCAGTTGCTGCAAATACATGTGATGCTGTTGGTTCCTGGAGTAGGATATATTCTTCTGTTTTGCCATTAAATTACTGTGTCCCCTTTCAGTTCTTTCTAACTGTAGGTGATTCTCAAGGTGTAGGACAAATCTACGCAGAATTTGATGGGGAGGATATAAGGAATCACCTTGTAATCACAAGGGAGGGATTGACTGCCCATATAACGGGCACAGTAGGTGGTCCAGGTGCTTGCATTCCACTGGGTGAACATACTCTTGGAATAAGTTGGACCGACTCCCTCGGGGTTAGTTCAACTGCCTGTCAAAGAGGCCTTGCTTTTGATGTAGTATATAACGGGGGTAACAACGGTGAGATAGAACCAATAGATCCCACACCAATAGGCACTGTACCTAAAACTGGTATTTTTGACGATACAAAAGGAGCTACAATATTTGGGCTTGGGTTACTCTTTTTAGCGATTGGAGGAGTATGGCTATCAGACAGTATGTTGAAATACAACCTTTTAACGAAGGTAACAAAGTCAATTCCTTCGAAATTAAAAAACTTTAGGGAGAAAAAGAATCAATCAAGAAAGAGTAAATTTGAGAAGAAGTTTTAATACTTCTCTTTGGTAAAAATTGGTATTTCAAATTGTCTTGTAGAGTATGATAATATAGGGTCTTAATATATAATATTGATATTATGAAAACTATACTTTTTCATGGACCTTCAGGTAGTGGTAAAGATACTCAAGTAGAATTACTTGTCCAAAAGTATGAATTTGAAAATATTGGTACTGGAGAGATGTTTAGAAGAATGTATAAAGATGCAGATATAGAATCTATTAAAGCATATCAATATTGGTCTAAGGGCCACTTTGTTCCTAACGAATTAACCTACAGCATGTTAAATAGGTGGGTAAGAAGATTTGATATATCTAAATCTTGGGCATTTGTCTCTGTTGTTAGAGATGCGGGCCAGATACCCCTTTTTGATGAGTTGCTTAAAAACAGTGGGAGGCACTTAGATGCTGTTGTTCATTTTACTCTTTCCCAAGAGAAGGCAATAGAGAGAATGTCACTTCGAAAGATATGCCCATACTGTGATGCTACATATCATCAAATATACAAACCAGAGAGCGTAAGTGGATATTGTGATAAATGTGGTACTAAGTTAATACAAAGAGAAGATGATCAACCAGAGAAGATTAAATTAAGACTCAAAGTGTACGAGAATACAATAGTGCCAATAGTACAGGAGTACTCTAAAAGAGGAATCTTAATTGAGATAGATGCTTCTCCTAGTATTGAAGAAATACATAGAGAATTAATAGCTAAATTAGGGTTGTAATATCTCCATCTTTTTGATATGCTTAATCCGTCTTTATAGAGTTGAAGTATATTTCAAAGAAAAGTGTTGTAAACCTTTGAAAAAAGTCAAAACTTTGATATAATCACATCGACTCTATTTATTTACAAAACCATTATTTATGGCTGTTGATACAAAGAAAGTTTACGAATTTGAGGGAGTAGTCAAAGAGTGTCTACCAAATACAAAGTTTGTCATAGAAATTGATGTCAATGGTGATAAAAAAGAGGTTTTGGGATATCTCTCTGGGAAGATGAGAATGCACTACATTCGTATCTTAGAAGGAGATAAGGTAAAGATAGAGATGACTCCCTATGATAAAACACAGGGTAGAATAACATATAGGACGAAATAAAATGAAAGTACAGGCTTCAGTTAAAAAGAGATGTGCCGATTGCTATACTGTAACCCGAAAGGGAAAGGTGTATGTGTACTGTAAAAAGAATCCTAAACATAAACAAAGACAAGGTTAATTAAATATATATTATTAATATGGCAAGAGTAGCTGGATTAGAAATACCAAATGATAAGAGATTATGGGTCTCTTTAATGAGTATATACGGTATAGGTGAAAAGTCTGCAAAGCAGATATGTACCGAAACTAAGATAGATTTAAATACTTTAGTAAAAGATCTCTCTGAGAGTGAACTAGATAGTATCAGAGGATATTTAGATAAGAACTTTAAGGTTGAGGGAGAATTAAGACAGAACATTTTTAGAGATATTAAAAGATTAAAAGATATTAAAAGCTATAGAGGTATTAGACATAAATTAGGTCTTCCAGTTAGAGGTCAAAGAACAAGGCATAATGCTCATACTAGAAAAGGTAGAAGTAGGGCTGTTGGAGGATTAAAACGTAAATTAGAAAAAACCTAGCATATATATATGGCAACTACTAAGAAAACAAAAAGAAGTGTTACTAATGGTATCGTGACTGTACAGTCTACATTTAATAACACCATTATCTCAATAACAGATGAGAAAGGAGAGCTTTTAGTTCAGGGTAGTCCTGCAGTAGTTGGTTTTAAGGGTGCGAGAAGAAGTACTGCATTTGCTGCTACAAAGGCAGCGCTTGATGCAGCAGAGAAAGCAATTAAAAAATACGGTATTAGAGAAGTTAAAGTAATAGTTAGTGGTCCTGGAGCTGGAAGAAATGCAGCAGTAAAGGGTTTAGATTCTGCAGGTTTAAAGATTACTACATTAATTGATAGAACCCCTATCGCACATAATGGATGTAGGCCAAGAAAGAGTCCTAGAAAATAACATAATTAATAAATATTTAAATGGGTAGATATACAGGTCCAAAAGAGAGATTAAGTAGAAGAGAGGGTGTAAACCTTAATTTAAAGGGTGCTAGATCTTTTTCAGATAAGGCAGGGATTAAAAGAAAACCTTTTCCTCCTGGTCAACACGGTAATGCTAGAAGAGCTAGACTCTCAAACTACGGTTTACAGTTAAGAGAGAAACAGAAAGTAAAAAGGACATATGGTTTAAGAGAGAAGCAGTTTAAGAATATATATGTAGAAGCTAATAGAAGGGCTAAGATTAGTAATTTGGATAAGGGTTTGGAGTTTTTAAGAATATTGGAGTTAAGATTAGATAATGTATTGTATTTAGCTGGTTTAGCTCCTTCAAGAGCAGCATCTAGACAGTATATAGTTCATGGTCATGTTCTTCTTAATGGTAAGAAATTCTCTGTTCCTTCTTTTGAAGTTAAAGAGGGGGATACAGTTGAATTAAAATCAGCGAAGCTAGCACCTTCTGAGAAATTCTTTCCAGTTCCTGACTGGTTGGAATCTAAGGATACCAAAGTTAGGGTAGCTAGATTACCAATAAGAGATGAAATTGATGAAGGTATTCGTGAGAATCTAATCATTGAGTACTACTCAAGATAATAATTTGTTTTAAAAAAATAATGGAAGCATTTAAAGATATAAAAGTAACAATTAGAGAAGAAGAGGGTAATTGGGGCATGTATGAGATTGCACCTTTACCTAGAGGATATGGCCAAACTCTTGGTAATGCCTTAAGAAGAATTCTTTACTCTAGTTTAAAGGGTGCTGGGATTACAAGTGTTAAGGTTAAGGGAGCTAAGCATGAGTATTCTACTATTGCAGGTGTTAAAGAGGATTTAGTTTCTATCATATTAAATCTTAAGCAGGTTAAGTTTAATTTAGATTCACAAGAGATTAAGAAGTGTAAGATTGATATGAAGGGTAAGACTGTTGTAAAGGCTTCTGACATTATTGTTGATGCTGGTGTAACAGTAACTACTCCTGATATTGTAATTGCAAATCTAACTGATGCTTCTTCGGCATTAAATATTGAGATGACTGTGCAATCTGGTGTTGGATATTTAGATGCAACTTTAGCAGAGAGATCATCTGAAGGTACAATTCCACTTGATTGTGATTTTACCCCTATTGAAAAGGTAAGTATGAGTGTAGAACAGGCTCGTAAGGGACAGGAAACAGATTTAGATTCAGTAGTTATTGGTGTTTTAACAGATGGTAGTATTGCTCCTAAAGAAGCCCTATTACAATCTTCATCCATACTTCAAGAGTTTGCAGGTAAGGTAATGGTTGCAATGGGTGTTTCTAAAAAAGAGGTAGAAGAAAGAGTAGAAGAGATTAACAAGATTGAGGTTGTCCAGGAAGAGGAAGAGACTTCAGATGAGGTTGAGGATTTAAGAGTAGAGGATTTACCAATATCTAAAAGATCTAAGACAGGTTTACTTTCTGGAGGATACAAAACATTAGCTGATTTAAGAAATGTATCAGTAGAAGATTTGTTAAATCTTTCTGGGTTTGGAAATAAATCATTAAACGAGGTAGTTGAATTACTTAATCAATATGGAGTTAATATTAAAGGTGAATAATTAGGATGTATAAAAGAATTAATCTTAAAAAATTAGGTAGAACTCACTCTCATAGGAAAGCCTTAAAGCAGAATCAGGTAAGGTCCATATTACAATCAGGTAAGGTAAGGACATCTTCTGTAAAAGCGAAAGTTCTAAGAGGAGAGTTAGAATCCTTACTAAACTTAGTAAGGGGTACTAAAGATGGAGATATATCTTTGATTAGGAGATTTAATGAGATTTTAGGGAAAGAGGAATTGGTAAAGAAAGCAATGGAGTTAGGTAAGAAGGAATCAACAAAAGTAACAGTAAAAAAGGTTGGATATAGAGCGGGGGATAATACTCAAGAGTCTGTAGTAGAGATAGTTGGGTTTAAGGGTAAGAGAGATGAGAGTAAGAAAAAGGTCTCTAAAAAAGATGAAAAGGTAGAGAAAAAGGAGGAGGTTCAGGAGAAGAAAGAGAGTGTAGAAAAGAAAAAGAGTTTTGCTAATTTAGGAGCTAAGTCTGTTTCTAAGAAAGTTGAACCTCTAAAAAAAGAAAGAGCAAAGAGTAGATCGGGTCTTTAATATGTTTTTAATATACTATGAAATACAAAACTGATTGGAATAAAAAAGAAAATATTGAAAGGAGTTGGTACATCGTTGATGTAAAAGACCAGATTCTAGGTAGGGTTTCTACTAAGATAGCATCTTTGTTAATTGGTAAGGGTAAGGTTGGTATTGTTCCTAATGTTGACTGTGGAGATTATGTAGTAGTAATTAATAGTGATGAGGTAAAGTTAACTAGGGGTAAAGAGTTAAAGAAGATGTACTATAGACACTCTGGATTTCCTGGTGGTTTAAAAGAGATTGTATTTGCAGATCAGATTAAGAAGAATTCTACAAAGGTAATAGAGATGGCAGTAAAAAATATGTTACCAAAGAACAAATTAAGAGATGGGAGAATGGCAAGATTGTTTGTATACAAGGATAGTAATCATAAACAAGAGGGTCAGAAACCTGTTGAATATAAAATATAAAATTGTATTGTAAAATGACTAAGTATTTTGAAGGGATAGGAAGAAGAAAAACAGCAACATCTAGAGTAAGAATATACTCTGGTCAGAAGGCTTCAACTGTTAATGGTAAGTCTATTGATTCATACTTTCAGGGTATTGTTGAGGCAGATAAGATGGTTAATTACGGTTTTGTTGTTACAGATTTATTAGATAAATACTATTTTACTGCCAAGGTTAATGGTGGTGGTGTTAATGCTCAAATTGATGCTATTAGATTGGGTTTAGGTAGGGCTTTACTTGCTATGGATGAATCTCTTAAGCCTGTTTTAAGAAAAGCAGGTCTTGTAACTAGAGATCCTAGAGAGGTAGAGAGAAAGAAGTATCATCATATTAAAGCAAGAAAAAAGCCTCAGTTCTCAAAGAGATAGGTTCATTTCTTTTCTTCCATTGATTTCTTTATCGACTTGTATATACAATGTATGTATATATATTTTATCTTTTATCAATATGAACAAGAAAGTTTTGTTTGGTATCCTAGGTGGTTTCGGGATATTTG